>JAQSXD010000283.1 GCA_029266295.1 Bacillota bacterium
TCATATTTGACAACGAATCATTCATATATGCGATACTTTGTTTTCAAAACCGTCCATAATTTACAGGTATACAAGAGAATTTAATTCACACAAACAAATGGCACGACTATTGCTTAATGAAATAGTAGTGGTAAAACAGAGCAGAGCAGCAGTAAAACGATGGCTGCCAATCAGTCGAAAGAAAGGATTCGTCCAAATGATTAATAAGGAAAAACTAAAAGAACAATACGAGAAGGAACTTCAGCTCTTTGAGAAATCTCATCCAAAATCAAAGGAGCTTTATGAAAGAGCAAAGGGAAGCCTGCTTCAGGGTGTTCCCATGAACTGGATGGTCAAATGGGCCGGAAGCTATCCCGTGTGTGTCGCCAGCGCCAAAGGTGCCCATTTTCAGGATGTTGACGGCAATGACTATATCGACTACTGTTTAGGCGATACCGGCTCCATGGTGGGCCATGCTCCGGAGGCATCCGTCAAGGCAATTACAGAATATATAAAACAAGGTACCACCTTCATGCTCCCAACCGAAGATGCCATTTGGTGCGGCGAAGAACTTTCAAGAAGATTCGGAATGAAATACTGGCAGTTTTCAACAAGCGCAACTGACGCAAACCGCTTTGCATTACGACTTGCAAGGCAGGTTACAAAAAAACCTATGATTATTGCGTACAATTGGTGTTACCACGGTACGGTTGACGAGACCGTGGCCATCATGGACGAAAACGGAAATACCATCGCCAAGCCCGGCAATCTTGGGCCGCAGGTAGATCCGAGTAAAACCACCAGAATCATCGAATGGAATGATATTCCCGCTTTGGAGGAAGCTCTGAAGAAAGGGGATGTAGCTGCCGTACTGGCTGAGCCGGTCATGACCAATTGCGGCATTGTTCATCCTGCGCCCGGTTATCACGATGCACTGAGAGAACTGACCAGAAAATACGGTGCCGTTCTTATCATCGATGAAACCCACACCATCTGCACGGGCGTAGGCGGCTATACAAAGGCCTATAATTTGAAGCCGGATATTGTAGTTGTAGGAAAAACCATTGCGTCAGGGATCCCCTGTGCTGCTTACGGCTTCTCGCAGGAGCTTGGCGACCGCGTTGCAGAGGCAATTCCCTATGAGCTGTGCGATATCGGCGGCATCGGTGGAACACTGGCTGCCAATGCCCTGAGCATGCATGCCATGAAAGCAACCCTCAGTGAAGTTCTGACCGAAGATTTTTACGCAAGAAATATCCCCCTTGCAACAAGGTTCAACGAAGGAGTCCAAAGCGTCATCAATGAATTCGACCTTCCATGGAACACGACTCAATTAGGCTGCAGAACGGAATACTGGTTCCGGAAAGATCCTGCCAAGAATGGCGGTGAAGCAGAAGCTGCCGTGGATTTCGAGCTGGATCAGTATATGCATCTTGCTTCCCTAAATAGAGGGATTCTGATGACTCCTTTCCACAACATGGCTCTGATTACTGCCGTGACCACGGAAGAAGACATTGACAAACATACTGCTGTCTTTCGTGAGATTGTCCAAAATATTCTCTAAGGAATCCGTCTGAAGAAAATAATGAAAGGGCCCAAACCGGGCCCTTTTTGACTATCGTAGCCCCTTCTAAAGGATCCTGTAAAAATCCAGTTTTCTTGCCATCTCAGCTTAAAAATCCAGTCCTCTTGAGATCCTGGCTCCAAAATCCTTATCCGCTTGTGTAAAATATCCTACTACCTTTTCTTGAATGTCATCTTCAACAAACATTAAATGATCCAAAATGTTATCAACTAGACGGTCTCTCTCCTTTGGAGCCAGAGAACGATAACGCTCACCCGCCTGGATAAAGTCATCCCCCTTGGGACTTGGACCTCGATCAACAGACCCTTCAATGGCAAGAGGCGGGTAAAGTGCTCTTCGTTCAAGGGCAGCATAATTTACCGCAAATTTTGTCTGGTTCACAAGAATCTGGTCAAAGTCGCCGCCCAGCCTGTGTCTGTTGGCCTCCAAAGAAGCGAATATGCTGCCCTGAAGCAAACGATCAAAGGAGAATTCTATGCCGTGAACGATGTTAGCTGGTGAAAATGCAACCTTCTCCACCTCTTCGTAATAATCTTCAGGTGCCTTCGTCAGCGTCATCTTCCCCACTTTCATGAGAGGAACTTTTTCTTCTGGCCACAGTTTTGTCGCATCAAGAATGTCGAAGTCATACTGATTCTGCTTTTCATAGGGAATTAGCTGCACGTTCAGCTCGTATTCGGTCAATTCACCGCTTTCCAAAGAATCGCTGAGATCTCTGGCTGCTGCATCCGGATCAAAGCCTGCCAGAAACTCTGCCTCCTGCCTTGAAATATTCTTTATTCCACGCAAGGGCTTCCAGTGATAACGAACAAATTGACGTGTACCGCTTTCGGACACCCAGATGTAAGTATTCATGCTATAACCTTCCATATGACGATAACTTTTCAATGTCCCGTTATCGGAAAAAAGCCATGTAGCCATATGGGTTGCTTCGGGTGTTTCCGAAATATATTTCCAAAACCGTGCAGGCTCGGTCAGGTTTGTTTTCGGCGATGGTTTGAGTGCATGCATGAGCTCAGGAAATTGCATCGCATCACGAATAAAAAAGACAGGAAGGCTGGTGCATATCATATCGTAGTTCCCTTCCGTCGTATAGAATTTCGTTGCAAAACCTCTAACATCACGCAGCGTGTCAGCCGAGCCTTTTGAGCCAGTCATCGTTGAAAACCTGACGAATACGGGGATTTTCTTTTCGGGATTCTGAAGAAATGCCGCCGAGGTAAAGTCACTCATCGGCATGTATACTCTGAAGTAACCATGTGCGCCTGCTCCCTTTGCAAAGACCACCCTCTCCGGTATGTTCCCCCTCACGAAGCGGGACAACTTGCCAATGAGCTGAATGTCCTGCAACAGCACAGGCCCGTTTTTGCCCGCCGTTAATGAGCTCTCCTCCTTGTTCATCATGTCAACCTCCTAGTTTTAATACTACAGTATATGAAACAAGTGGCCAATAAGTCAAATGCACGGAGCACTTTCCTGATGAGAATTATTAAAAGAAAAAAGCCTGCTTGGAAAACGTTAAAAGTCACCAAACAAGCTTTGTATTTTTTGATTAGATTCCCGTTGAGCCGAAGCCGCTCTCTCCCCTTGCGGTTTGGCTCAATTCTCCTGTTTCTTCAAATTCAACCGTAAGAAAAGGGATTACCACCAGCTGGGCGATTCTGTCATTGGGATTTATGGTTTGACTCTCCTCTGAATCGTTATATAAGGCAACGATCAGCTCTCCGCGGTAATCACTGTCAACACAGCCAACGCAATTGCTTGGACGCAAACCCTGTTTCGAGGCAAGACCGCTTCTTGCGAATACCCCGCCAAAATATCCTGCCGGAATGGCAACAGACAAGCCTGTGCCGATTTTCGCTGTTGTCTGGGCCGGAATTACCAGAGGCGAATCCAAATTTGCAAACAGATCATAACCTGCCGCATAATCACTCCCTCTGGATGGAATGATCGCTGTTTCCCTAAGTTTTTTTATCTGAACTTTCAACGAAATCCTCCTGTTACTACGATTGAAGGATTTTCTTCAAATCCACCTTATTTCTGCCGATGAGCACTCCAGAATAATTGTGAATATCAGTAATCACTTCTGATACTTCCTGTACCGCCTCCATGGTAACACCATCGATACTGGCAAGGACATGTTCCGGAGTATAGATCTTATTCAGCAGGAGCATATTTTTACCGATGGAAAACATTCTTCCGTTTACATTTTCCAGGCTGAAAATATAGCTGCCCTTCATCTGCTCTTTGGCGGTTTCCAGTTCATCCTGGGTGATTCCATGGGCTTTTAAAAGCTTCAACTCATCTTGAATGCCAAGAATGGCATCCTTTACCTTATCATGACTTACGCCGGCATAGATGTTAAAATATCCTGTTTGGCTGAACGAACTTGCCATCGAATAAACAGAGTAGGCAAGGCCTTTCTCTTCTCTGATATTCTGAAACAGCCTGGAACTCATACTGCCTCCCATGATGTTGTTCAGCAGGAACAGAGAATAGTATCGCTCATCCTCCAAGGCAAGCCCCTTTAATCCTAGACAAAGATGGGACTGCTCAATATCCTTGATTTTAACCTTGTAACTTGGCTGATATGCTGTTGTATCATAAGATTTCGTCGTCTTATTCTCATTCAGATGGCAAAGCTTACTCTCAAAAAGGTCGCAAACATGCTGCTGATCAAAGCTGCCGCTGATTGAGACGACAATATTATCACGGGTGTATTCTTCGTCAATATATTTCTTGATCGTCTTTCTCGTAATTCCCGATAGGGATTTGGGGGTTCCGATGATGGATTTTGAAAGAGGATTGCCTTTGAAAACCAATTCACTGATAATATCATGGGCATCGTCTTCCGGCGAGTCTTCGATCATTTTGATCTCCTCGCAGATAACGCGTCTTTCTTTTTCCATCTCTTCCTCATCAAATTTGGAATTGACGAACATATCAATCAGGATGTCGGCGGCCTGGTCAATGTTGGCTGCCAAGGTCTTCAGGTAGTAACAAGTTGCTTCTTTCCCGGTGAACGCGTTAATCTGTCCACCAATCTTGTCCACATCTGCAGCAATCTTTTTAGCGCTTCTTGTTTCAGTTCCTTTGAAGAGCATGTGTTCAATATAATGGGAAATACCAGAGTTTTTCGAAGTTTCATCCACAGAACCAGCTTTGACCCAGATGCCGACTGAAACTGATTTTACATATGGTATTTCCTCCATTACAATCCGAACACCACAATTTAATGTTTTATTTATTATCATTATGTTTACCACTTTCCTTTATCTTTTTGCAATTCAATCCTATGCTGCATCTTTTTATTATAGCTTTAATAGGACAGCCTGTAAAGAGGCACTATCTCCAGATTCCGCCCTTTGATCTCCTGGATCAGATCCGGCAAAGCTTTGACGGTTTCCGCTTTGGGATGCATCAAAACTACCGCACCGTTCAGTTGTTTTTTTAGGATTCGGCCTTTAATCACGTCAGCTGTGGAACCTTCTCTCCAGTCGATGGTATCGGCGCTCCAGAGAGCCATTTTATACCCCAGCTCCTTGCAAAGATCGACGGTTGTCTGATCATAATCTCCGGATGGCGGAGCAAAAACATTCGTTTTAACTCCCAATATATCAAGTATAACCGCTTCTGTCTTTAATATTTCGTCTTTTGTTGTTTCCACGGAGTTTTGTGTACAAAGTTTATGACTGTAACCGTGGCTTTGGATCTCATGACCCTCCTGATACATTTCCTTCAGCAGCTCGGGATTGTTTTTTGCCCATCTGCCGCTGACGAAAAAGGTAATCTTAACATGATTCTCCTTCAGTATTTTGAGCATGTCAGGGATCACTTCTTCTCCCCAATCCACATTGCAGCTGAAAACAAGCTGGTTGCTGTTGGGCAGTCCGTTTCGGATTACGATTCCCACTTCATCCGGCGAAAGGGTTT
>JAQSXD010000284.1 GCA_029266295.1 Bacillota bacterium
TTTGATGGAGGCGTGGCGGTTGAGCTCCTCCCCTCCGGCCTGCAACGCAACCAGGAGCAAGAAAGGCAGGAGCACCGCCCCAATTCCAGCCGCACTACGAAACAACCGCAGATCCTTTCCCAGAATTGCTCTTAATCCTCTCATGGTGATCTCTCCCAACCGACTGTCACAAGGCCATTCTCCAATGTAACCGTGCGGTCACAGACCCGCGCAATTTCCTCCGCACGGTGACTGATAAAAACAAGTGAACACCCCTCATTTCGCAGGTGTTCCATCATAGAGAGAATCAAGTCCACAGAATGCATATCCGCCCCCACGGTGGACTCATCCAAAAGGAGCAGGCGTGGGGTGACCATGAGAGCACTGGCTAAGTGGAGACGCCGCTGCATACCGCCCGAATAGGTTGAGACAGGCATACTGCCCTTTTCGCTTAGTTCCATCTGCTCCAAGATCCAGCGACTGCGGAGTGCGACTGCCTTTCGTCCAAGCCCATACACCTGCCCCCAAAAGCGCAGATTATCCATGCCGGACAGCGTACCATACAGGGCAATTTCCTGAGGGACATAGCCGATTCTACCTGTCAGGTCCTCGTGGTGACGGCAAGCTCCTGCATCTGGTCGAATAATACCTGCGATGATTTTCAGCAAAGTACTTTTTCCGGCCCCATTATTTCCTAAAACGCCCAGGATCTCTCCTCCGTACAGTTCTAGGGATAAGGGACCTAAGCCACAAGTCCCCTTTTGAAATCTTTTCTCCACCTGGTTGAGGGTACAAACAGGCATCGTGTTCTCTATCTTCTTCATGGCAGATTCTTCATCCGTGGCGTTTGTAGTTGGATTCTCCACTCTGACACCACCTGTTCACTCAATTTTGTTTTAAGCCTACTATATTTTCCCCCATAAATCAACATTTTCCACCTTTTTATGGAATTCACTTATATACCATACGGTACGCGGCATTGCTTGTATAATCCCTTTTCACAATTGACATTTTTGCATTTCTCAAATATAATGAAAAAGTATGTCAATACAAATATTTTTACATAAGTGAGGTGGATCAAGATGGACGCAGGCGGTAGTAACGGCACATTGGTAGGCCGAAGTAAGCAGCGGACGGACGATACCGTTTTGTCCGTCTTGTTCCGCTGTTAATAACGAATACGGCCACCTCGTGTCTTACTTCCTGCTGAAACACGAAAGACGTTCTCTTTCGTTAAGAATCAAGCTGGGAGGAGATACCAATGGCAGAACATGCCGTAACCCTGGAAAGCACCCTTTCTACCCTTTTGGAGGAAAGGAAATATGCTACGCTTCGGGACATTCTGGTTACCATGAATGCTTCAGACATAGCCACGACCTTTGATGAAATCCCGCATGACCAGTTGCCACGGCTGTTTCGGCTTTTACCAAAGGAACTGGCTGCAGAAACCTTTGTTGAGATGGAACCTGAGGCACAGGAACTGCTTATCCGTGGTTTTTCCGACAATGAACTGAAGGAAGTCGTCGACGAATTATATGTAGACGACGCGGTAGACATCGTAGAAGAGATGCCCGCCAACGTAGTAAAGCGCATTTTAAAACAGGCAGACCCTGAAATGCGCAAAATGATCAACGAAATCTTAAAATATCCGGACGATAGTGCCGGAAGCATCATGACGACGGAGTATGTTAGTCTCCGTCCCCACATGACAGTGGAAGAAGCGTTTAAACGCATTCGCCGCACCGGCGTGGACAAAGAAACCATCTACACCTGTTATGTAACGGAAGAAAACCGTACTTTAGTCGGCATGATTTCCATTCGCACCATGCTCCTCAGTGAAGAGGATAACGTTCTAGCGGATATTATGGAGCAAAATGTCATTTCAGTCACCACGATGGAGGACCAAGAAAGTGTGGTCCAAATGTTTGCCAAATATAGCTTTATGGCCATGCCGGTGGTGGATACAGAAAACCGTCTGGTGGGTATTGTTACCATCGACGACGCGATGGATGTTATGCAGGAAGAGGCCACCGAAGACTTTGAAAAGATGGCAGGTATCACGCCAATCGATAAGCCTTACCTGCGCGCCACGGTAACAGAAACCTTTCGGGCAAGAGTCCCCTGGCTCTTAATTCTTATGCTATCAGCTACTTTTACCGGCATCATCATTACCGGCTTTGAGGATTCTTTGTCTGCCTACGTCATCCTGACTGCCTTTATCCCTATGCTGTGCGGCACCGGCGGTAATAGCGGTACCCAATCCTCCACGGCGGTAATCCGCAGCTTGTCTCTGGGAGAAGTTCACCTGAGCAATTGGTTGGAGGTTGTCTGGAAAGAAATTCGAGTTGCAGTACTCTGCGGCTTGGTTCTGGCTGCCTGCAATTTTGTTAAATTGCTTTTGGTGGATGGCTATTTGATGAAAAACCCTGCGATCAATCCTATCGTAGCGTTAGTCATTTGCCTAACCTTGGTATTTACCGTCGTCTGTGCCAAAACCGTGGGCTGTATACTGCCCATGCTGGCTGACAGGATTGGATTTGACCCGGCTGTCATGGCAAGTCCATTTATCTCCACCATTGTGGATACCATGTCACTTATGATCTATTTCCAAATGGCAAGATTGATCCTGCATATATAGTCCCTAGAAAGCACCCGCCCCTATTTCCATTCGGAAAAAGTGGCGGGTGCTTTTTTAGTCCTTATGTTCATCAAAAGGCAGCGAGTGCCGATGCTCCAAAGGCCCCCATTCCGCAAGGGGTAATCGCTGCATTGCACGAAATACATTTTCTTTTATATTTGGATATGTTTGAGATAGCTCCGCCACCAGTTCCTTCACTTCCTGTCGCTTGGTTAAGCCATTGGCCGGACATGGATTATGGACCACAGGCAGGTTTTCTCTCCCGGCCGCGCCACGGATCATCCCTTCACTACAATATAGCAAGGGACGAATTTGGGTAATTCCGCTTCGATCCAAATAGGTGACTGGCTGAAAACAGGATAGTCGCGCCTCATAAAAGAGAGATAGGAAAAAGGTTTCCACCGCATCGTCGTAATGGTGCCCCAACGCAATCTTATTGATTCCCATTTCCTGCAGCGCTTCATGGAGCACACCTCTCCGCATTTTTGCACAGAGGGAACAGGGATTCTTCTCTTTCCGCAGATCAAAAATGACGTGGCTGATAGCCGTTGGAATGACACGATAGGGCACATGAATGCTCTCGCAAAGCTCTGCAACGGGGGTAAAATCCATACCCTCAATCCCTATGTCCACCGTCACCGCCTCCACCGTGAATGGTTCCGGGTAAAAGTCCCGCAGGTGGGAAAGTGCACACAATAGCGTCAACGAGTCTTTTCCGCCCGAAACACCCACGGCAATCCGATCCCCGGCCCTTATCATATGGTAGTCTTCCACACAGCGACGCGTATAACTTAAGATTTTTTTCATAGAGCATCTCCTAAAAAAAACAAAAATCAAATTGAAGAACGAGAGAGGTTAAGAGAGCATTTGGTAGATATAAAGAGCTTTCTTATTCTTAAATTAAAAAAACAGAAAAAGCCGTTGACAGTTAAAACTCCCCGTATTATAATACAAGACGCTCCGATTTGTCCAGCGGAGCTATCTTAGTCTTTCATACAGCTTGAAGATAAATAACTACAATTGGAGGTTTGACCATGTCCACATTTATGGCCAACAAGGGCAACACCGTGCGCAAGTGGTATATCCTTGACGCAGCTGGAAAGCCCCTCGGCAAAACTGCAGCCACCGCCGCTAACCTGCTGCGCGGCAAACATAAGCCCGAGTACACCCCTCATTTTGACTGCGGGGATTTCGTGATCATCATTAATGCATCGCAGGCAGTTCTCACCGGCAACAAGATGGAGCAAAAGTACTACCGTACCCACTCCGGTTATGTCGGCGGTTTGAAAGAAACCAAGTATCGCCTGCTGATGGAGAGTAAGCCTGAGCTGGCAATGAAACTGGCCGTCAAAGGCATGCTGCCCAAGAATATCCTCTCAAAGGACGCTTTGACCCGTCTGAAGATTTTCCGCTTCGCAGAACATAAGCACAGCGCCCAGCAACCCGAAGCCTGGACCGCAGAGTAAGGAGGAACAAGAATATGTATAAGAGCAAAAAGCCCTATCATTACGGAACCGGTCGCCGGAAGTCCTCTGTGGCTCGTGTCCATCTGTTTCCCAACGGCACTGGTAGCATTTCCATCAACGGCCGTGATATTGACGACTACTTTGGCCTGGAAACCTTGAAGCTGATTACCCGTCAGCCCCTGGTCACCACCGACAACCTAGGCAAGGTAGACATCGTGGCTACCGTTACCGGTGGCGGCGTTACCGGCCAGGCAGGCGCACTGCGCCATGGCATCAGCCGCGCCCTGTTGCTGATGAATGAGGAGTACCGCGCCGCTCTGAAGAGCGCCGGCTTCCTTACCCGCGATCCTAGAATGAAGGAGCGTAAGAAGTACGGCCTTAAAGCTGCACGTCGCGCACCCCAGTTCTCCAAGAGATAATTATATTATCAAAAAAGCTCTGCAACTTCAACGGTTGCAGAGCTTTCTTTTTTCCCTTTGACGCAAATACCTCTGATCTTATCATTTAGCCTGTATAAAAGCTGAGTTAAGATTCCCTATCATCTAGCTCAAAAAAACTAATATACTCTTTAAAAGCCATATTGCGTTCTTCTAAATCGGCATTTGAAATACCTCTTAAAATATTCAAATCTATACCTAAATAGTTGCAATTTGTTTGAAATATGCCTGTGTTCATTTCAATGAAAATATATATTTTCTTATCCTTCCAGACCAAATAATCCTTGTAGTATTCCGTGCTTTTCTCGTTTGACACTACAAAATACAACTGATAATCTAGCTGATCTGGTGTGAATTTTTTCGAATCCTCATGATGGCTAACATTATACATTAGTTTATCTAACATCCATTCTGGTAGAGTTGTCAGCTCTATTCGTTGAATGTCTAATATTTCATTTGCACACAACATCAAATCGAGTGCTGTCTTGCGACCAACAATAAATTTGTGTTTGTGTTTAATGTATCTTTTTTCAAAAATATCCATCACCAGTAAGGATCTACATTGATATACGAGCCACCCATACCGGGCACTGTCCAAACACCGCTAGGTATTTGATAAACTTGTAGACCGTATTGTCGAATAGCTACTTTTGAAACATTTATTGGAACATATACCTCTGCAATAAAGCAGTAATAATTTACATAAGAACCATTAAAGCCAATGGTTCTTCCGGGAATAGTACCGTATTTTGTTGCATCCCATAAGTTATAACCTCCAATATCGAGTTTGTTGAATTTCAAATATGAAGCTGATGGCCCATAATAATGAGCATAAAGATTACATACTTCCGAATCTGGTGATTGTCGATGCAAAACCCAATCTACATCTCCACTTTTCACTAAAGCTTTAGTGCTTGCATCACCTTCTTGAATTGCACCTTCCTTTTCCGTATATAGATGAGTAGTTTTTCCA
>JAQSXD010000285.1 GCA_029266295.1 Bacillota bacterium
TGGAAAATCCGTTCTTCCAATAGACTGAAGAAACAACGTATCGCCGCTGAATACAGCATCATCGACAACGATACACATTCCGCCCGGCGTATGCCCAGGTGTATGGAGGAATTTAAGGTTCAGATCACCTACCCTCAGTGTCTGTCCGTCGGTAACATAAAGATCAGCTTTCAAAGATAAAGCAATTCCGCCAGTCATCTTTGACATGTTCCTATTCGGATCCTCAAGAATTGCCTTTTCGTGAAGACATGCCACCAGCTTGGAACCCGGATACTCCTCCAGAGCCGCAGGTACTCCTCCGATATGATCCCCATGTCCATGCGTCAGGATAATATATTCAATTTGTAATTTGTTTTCTCTGATATAGTTTACCATATCTGCATTATGTCCACCCGGATCGACGATAAAGGCTTTTTTCGTTGCTTCATCAGCAGCAACATAACAGTTAACGGCCAATGGGCCACTTAGAAATTTCTTTAAGATCATTTTTTTCCTCGCTTCGATTACTTTTTTAAAATGTCTTCTTACTATCCAATAATATCGTTACAGGTCCGTCGTTGTATATTCTAACCAACATTTCAGCCTGGAATATTCCTTCTTCAACAGGGAGCCCATGCCCCTTGCATAAATCCACAAACGTTCTATATAATTCAATTGCTTTTTCAGGTCTGGCTGCTTTGATAAAGCTGGGTCTCTTTCCTTTTCTGCAGTCTCCGTATAAAGTAAACTGTGACACTGCAAGCAGAGAACCGCCAACATCCTTGACGGACAAATTCATTTTTCCGTCTTCATCTTCAAAAATGCGCAGACCTGCAATTTTATCCGCCAGATATACTGCATCTGCAGCTTCGTCCTCGTCCTCGACTCCTAAAAGAACCATCAGGCCCTGATCAATGGCGCCGGTTACCTTTTCTTCAACTGTTACATCTGCTTTCACGACTCGCTGTACTACTGCGCGCATAAATACTCCTTATAGACATATTATATTCCCTGAATGACTCAATTACTAGGTAATAGCACGGTAAACGTCAGCTACCCCCTGTACACTGCGCAAAGATCGCAGCACCTTTTCTATCTGTCCAGTATTGGTGATGGACAACGTCATTGTAATGTTTATTATGCCGTCCTTTGCACTCTTTGCATTGACCCCTGCGATATGGACATCCATATCTTCACATACCCTTGACAAATCGGAGAAAAGTCCCTTTCTGTCCTCGGCCAGAATATTAATATCAGTATCGTAGGACATATTATCTTTTTGCTTATCCCACTCAACCTCAATGGTTCGTTGAAGCTCTTCTTCCGGAAGCGTAAGCACATTGATACAGTCTTTCCTATGGACGGAAATTCCTCTGCCTTTTGTGATGAAGCCGATAATCTCATCACCAGGAACCGGATTGCAACACTTGGAGAAGCGGATCAACAGATTGTCAACGCCTTTCACGGTAACTCCAGTCTGATCTTTCTTCTTCTGCTTTTTCTTATTTTCTTCAGCCTGTTCTGTTTTTTCCTTCCTTCTGAGCTCTGCCTGCTTATCCTCATGATAATACCCAAGCAACATAGTAACAACCTTGCTCAGAAGTACACCGCCGGAGCCGATTGCTGTATAAAGGTCATCTGCAGAAGCCAGATTGAAGGCTTTAGCGCATCGGTTGATGTAGGCGTTCTTGATGATCTGCTGGCTTTCGTATCCTTTTCTCTTGGTATACTTTTCCAGCATTTCCTTACCTTTATCCGTGTTTTCGGATTTATTTTCTTTTTTCAGCCATTGCCTGATCTTATTTCTGGCATTGCTGCTCTGTGCGATCTTCAGCCAGTCAATGCTGGGGCCTTTGCTGTTGGATGATGTTACAATCTCAACGATATTTCCATTTTTCAGCGTATGGTCGATGGGAACCATTTTCCCGTTTACCTTGGCACCGATACATTTGACACCGATAGCTGAATGGATTTTAAAAGCGAAATCCAGCGGTGTAGAGCCTGCTGGAAGTTCAATGACATCTCCCTTGGGCGTGAATACGAAAACCTGATTGGAGAAAAGATCCACTTTCAGTGTTTCCATAAATTCTTTTGGATCGTTCATGTCTTTCTGCCATTCAAGGGTCTGTCTTAGCCATGCGAGCTTACTCTCTTCCTTGTCCTGAGAGACGCCTTCCTTGTATTTCCAATGGGCTGCGATACCATATTCTGCAACTCGGTGCATTTCATAGGATCTAATCTGAATCTCAAAAGGGTCCCCGTTATCGCCGATGACCGTGGTATGCAAGGATTGATAGCGGTTCGTCTTGGGCATTGCTATGTAATCCTTAAATCTGCCAGGAATGGGCTTCCACATGGTGTGAACAACACCGAGTACAGCATAGCAGTCCTTCACACTCTCTACGATAATGCGTACTGCTGTCAGATCGAATATTTCTTCCATCTGCTTATTCTGATACTTCATCTTTCGGTAGATGCTATAAAAATGTTTGGAACGGCCCGTAATCTCATAAGGTATTTTCAAGTCGTCAAGGCTCTCCTTGATCTCAGTAATTACCTGATTGATATAGTCTTCTCTTTGCTGCTTTTTGGATTTCACCTGGCTGACAAGATCATAGTAAGCTTCCGGATCAAGATGTTTCAGCGCAATATCCTCAAGCTCAAACTTCATGGTATAGATACCGAGCCTGCTTGCCAGAGGCGCATATATTTCAAGTGTTTCCTTGCACTTATCCCTAATCTGCTCTTCACTCATATAGTTGATGGTTCTGAGGTTATGGAGCCTGTCCGAAAGCTTGATGATCAAAACGCGAATATCTTTTGACATGGCAAGAAACATTTTTCTAAGATTTTCCGCCTGGCGTTCTTCTTTGCTTTCGAAGACCAGACTTCCCAGTTTCGTCACGCCGTCGACAAGGAGCGCAACCTCTTCTCCAAAATCAGACTTCAACTCTGCTTCTGAATAGGAGGTATCCTCAACCGTATCATGAAGCAACCCGGCAACAATGGTGTTTTCGTCCATACCCAATTCTGCCAGAATCTTTGCAACTTCAACAGGGTGAACCAAATATGGTTCACCCGATTTTCTTAATTGTCCTTCATGAAATTCTTCTGCTTTTTGGTAAGCCCTCCTGATCAGTTCGATATTGATATTCGGGTTGATCTGCAGAAGGTCCGATAAGAATTGCTCCATTATCTTCATAAATTAGTCCTTACTCTTGCTTTTTTTTGCTCTATATTTCGGTCCGCCTGTAATCTGACAAAGATCATAATATACGGGACTTGCAATAAAGATAGAGGATGCTGCACCAGCGATAATACCGACGATCAACGGCAACGTAAATTGACGTATGGTCTCTCCGCCCAGAATATAAAGCGGTATGATGGCCAGTACGGTTGTCAGCGATGTCATTAAGGATCGCACCAAAGTCTGCTTAATACTGGTATCAATTAAATCATCCAGTTTGTTTTTCTTCATGATACCGAGATTTTCTCGGATACGGTCAAAGACTACGATGGTATCGTTAATCGAGTATCCAACCAGAGTCAACACCGCTGCTATAAACGGGTTGTTCACAGTGATATTAAATAAACCGTAAAAGGCAACGAGTATCAATACATCATGAACAACGGAGGTAATTGCAGCCAATCCAAATTTCCATTCAAACCGGATGATGATGTAAATCAGCATACCGATGGATGCTATGATAACTGCTTTAACCGCATTTGCCTTCAGCATGTCACCGACAGACGGCCCAAACTGTTCTACTGAAAGCACGGAGTCTTCGGTTAAATCAAATTTATCAAAGAGATTGTTCAGTACTACTTCTCTTGCGTCAGAGTCAAGCGCTTGAACTGTTTTAATGATCACTTCATTATTTTCTTTCCCTGCATGAACGATCTCTGCATCGTCGATACCGCTTTCTTTTAGAACATCTCTCAGGTCATCCATCTTTACTTCTGAGCCAATATTGATCTGGAACATGGTGCCACCGGTAAAGTCAATTCCGTAGTTGAAGCCTCGGATCATACCAGCTCCAATTCCAATCACAATGATTGCCACCGAAATAATGTAGAAAATCTTTTTATGTTTCATAAAGCTGACTTCGGCAAAAGGCTTCTTCTCATTTTCACTAACTCCGAAGTTCCTCATAGTAGCAAGGTTCTTGTTCTCTGCGATAAGTTCCATGTAAAGCTGGGTTACGACAACTGCAGTAAAAATACTTGCAATAATACCGATCATCAAGGTCATGGCAAATCCCTTAACAGAGCCTGATCCGAGCTGATACAGAACGATACCCGCAATGATGGTAGTTATCTGGGAGTCGATAATGGTTGACATGGCTCTTTTAAACCCTGAAGATACTGCAACACGGATGGTTTTGCCATTTGTTATTTCTTCCTTAATCCTGGAGAAGATAATTACATTTGCATCTACTGCCATACCTACGGAAAGGATTAAACCTGCAATACCTGGGAGCGTAAGAACTCCCCTCATGGCTACGATCATCCAAAATACGATCAGGATATAAAGAAGCAAGGCGAGATTCGCAGTTAGCCCCATAATGCGGTACATGACCAGCATCAGGATGAAGATCAGCGCAACACCGATTGCTCCTGCGATCAGACTCATTTGCAATGCATCAAGCCCAAGTGTCGGTCCGACAACAGAGGTTTGTACCTCTTTTAATGCCACCGGAAGTGCTCCGCCGCGAATCAACGCGGAGAGACTGGTCGCTTCCTCTTCGCCGAAGCCGCCTGTCCCCCCAGCAGTAATAGTTGCCTCACCGTTGGGAATGATACTTTGTACAACGGGAGAGGAGATTACTTCTCCGTCCAAAATAATCATAATTGCACCGTCAGGCACCCCGTCTATCTGCGAAGTAACTTGATGGTTTATGATCTTTGTAGTAGCATCTTTAAAGGCATCTGAGCCTTCTTTGTTAAACGCAAGGCGGATGGCATAACCACCATTGTCCTGATCGGTCATAATGCCTGCATCCTTTACCTGGCTGCCGTCCAAAACTACTGTTTTATCGGACATGACAAACTGCAGCTGCGCAGTTTTTCCAATGGCATTGATTGCTTCATCAGCATCTTCAGCCCCGGGAAGCTCAACCCTTATACGGTTATTCCCTTCTATGGTAACGACTGGCTCAGATAACCCTAACTGGTTTACCCTTCGCTCAATAACAGCCTGTGTCTGTGACATAAGCTTCTTTAAATCATCTCCGGTTGCATCGGTCTGTGCTTCCATTACGACATAGACACCGCCTGACAAATCAAGCCCCAACTTGATTTGGTCCTTAATCGGCGCAAAGGAACCGATGCCGAATATCGTAACATACCAGCCAAAGATGATCAGGATCGTCAATAATACTGCCAATACCTTCTTCATAGTAATTTTCACCTTCTATTCTTATGCTGTAATATTGTAATACAAATAGTATGTCTGATTTATATTACAAAATATTTTACTACTTATTCTGTGTCCCTACAAGC
>JAQSXD010000008.1 GCA_029266295.1 Bacillota bacterium
AAGCACCCAAGACAGAAGCTGATTATGACAGACATAGCGCCTATGGCGGATACCATATTGCAAAGCCAGCTCCAAAGACGTTAATTCTTCAGGCAGGCAAAACACGAATTTATAAGCATTGATAGATTGATCCGCAAAACATAATTCGTGAGTATTTATTTACTGACCGGTAAAGTGACGATAAAGCTGGAACCAAGGCCTGGTTCGCTTTGAACGCGGATCTTGCCGTGGCTCAAATCGACGATCCTCTTGACGAGAGCCAGCCCCAAACCGTTGCCGTCGATGCTGCCTGAGCGATCCTCCTTATAAAATTTATCAAAGATATATTTCTGAACTTCCGGGGCCATACCGACGCCGGTATCAGAAACCGTCATTTGGATATTCTGCGCTGACTGTTTTAGCAGTAGATTGATTTCTCCGTTCTTTGGGGTAAATTTGACGGCGTTATTGATGAGGTTGATCCAGACCTGCATCAGTAGGTCTTCGTTACTGAAGTAGACCACATGATCAAGATCAATGTTGAGGGTAAGATTCTTACTGGTCCACAGCGGTTCCAGAAGGAGTACCGCTTGGCGAATCTGCTCGTCCAATCGGAATCGTTTCTTCTCTGTCATCACTTCTCTGTTTTCAAGATTGGAAACCATCAGGATGCTGCTGGACAGATGAGCAAGCTGCTTGATGCTCTCAGTAATCTTTTGCAGAAATTCCCGATATTCTTCCAAAGTCAGCTCCGGATTTCGAAGAATTGTTGCATAACCCTCAATGGCTGCCAGGGGGGTTTTGAATTCGTGAGATACGGTCACCACGAAATCATTCCTTAAGGACTCCATATTGCCAAGCTCGTGTACCATTGAGTTGAAATTGGCAGACATGTTTTCTAATTCTCTTACCATTCCGCAGTAATTAAGACGTACGCTGAAGTCTCCCTTTGCTACATTCATCATAGCCTGGCTAATCTTATTGATCGGTTTAAATACATGCTTCCCGATAAAATAGCTGATGGTGCTTGCAATGATAACACTGAACAGCAAGACACCCAACAAAGTCGAAAATGCCTTGGGACTTTTAATGTCATTGGCAATTCCAAGATAAGCTATGATGTAAATAATAAAGATGACAAGTAGGGAACTGAAGATAATATTGAAAAAAACAAAAATAACAAAGGCCGCCCATAGGCTTGGTAATGTAATTTTTCTCATTCCGCTCTCACCGCCTTATATCCCAATCCTCTCACTGTAATAATTTCGAAGTCGTTGCAATTCTTAAATCGTTCTCTCAGATGATTGACGTGAACATCTACCGTCCGTTCATCGGAGACGGTATCGATTCCCCATATTTCATCCATGATCTGCTGTCTGGTAAAGATTTTTCCCGGAGAAGAAACCAGTTTAAACAAAAGAAGGAATTCCTTCAAAGGGAGAATACTGGCCTCATCACCCTGAAACACTGTCAAAGAGTCCATGTCAAGGATGGTCGAGCCGCAGGTGATTTTACGTTCGTTCACAATACGCGCTCTCCGAAGCAGCGCCCCGATCCTAAGAATCATTTCGTCCCAATTGACCGGCTTTACCATATAATCATCCGTTCCGGACAAAAACCCCATTTTCATATCATGGAAGCTTTCCCTAGCCGTAATCATCAGAATCGGCATGTTATAGCCATGGCCTCTGAGGGTTTCCGTCAGTTCAAAACCGTCCATTCCGGGCATCATGACATCCGTAATGATTAAATCTATATATTCTTTGTCCAAAATTTCAAGAGCAGCCAGCCCGTTGTCCGCAATAAAAGGATTGTATTTATTCATCCGAAGGATGGTTCTGTAAATGCTGCCAAGCTTTGCATCATCCTCAACAACAAGAATATTAAACATACAAGATCTTCCTCCAATCCGTATCAGATTTTTCCCATAAATCAATTGTATCCGCTCTATATTAACTGTACATTAAGAAAATAATTCAAAGTTAATGTTCAATTAATAATAGTTTAACAATGATTTAATAAATCCATTTTATCATAATAGTAGACGTATTAATTGAATTTCTCAAAGTGTGTATGAGAAAAAATAAAGTGGAGGAATGAATGGGACATGTTGAAAAAACAAACCGGATCGATTGGAAAAAATTGTTCGGTCAGAAAAAGATATTAATCATAGCTGTCGTATTAATCGTGGTACTCTTTACGGGCTTCAATATTTTCGCGGACAAAAAGCCGCCTGAGGGGATGGAAACAACAGGCAATATTGTCGCCGTGGAAACAGAAGCGGTGAAACTAACAAATTCATTAGGGGGATTAATATATAAAGCAAATCTAAAGCCCGCTGAAGCAGCATCCGTCAGCAGCGGGACATCCGGGCAGGTTACACAAGTCAGCTTTGAGAACGGTGACATCGTGGCACAGGGTCAGCCACTAGCGTATCTGGACGACAAGGACCTGCAGAATGAACTGCGGACAGCACAAATCGATCTGAGCAAGTTGGAATTGAGCCTGGACGCGGCAAAGAGCGACTACGATATCGCTTCACAGTTGTATGCGGAAGGAGCATGCTCCAAAACGTCGTATGAGACGGCAATGCGCGCATATAAGACAGCCCAGGCCAATGTTCAGTTGAAGCAGGTTGACATACAGGATCTTACAAATTCATTGAATGATTGTGTGGTGAAAGCGCCCATAGCCGGTGAAATCAGTGCGAAAAACATCAGCGTCGGCCAGTATCTGAACCCGGGAGCGGTTATCGCAACAGTAAATAACAATGCAACAATCAAGGCGGAGATCCAGCTGATGCAGGAGGACCTGGGAAAGGTCGCTGCCGGTCAGGAAGTCATTCTGAGACTGGATAAGAACGCAGGAACCGAATATAAAGGGATCGTGGAAACCATTGCCGCTTCAGCAAACAGTCAGACGAGAGCCTTCGATTGTCTGGTCAGAGTCGATAACGCGAGCGGAGCATTAAATTCGGGTACCTTCGGCTATGTTGAAATTTCCAGTCAGGATAAGACGCAGGTCCTGGCCGTTCCTATGAAGGCGGTTGCCGGGACGGAGGGAAATTATTCGGTGTTCACCATCGAGAATGAGTCTGCCCGTCGTGTTTCCGTTACCATTGGCGAGATCTCGGAGGATATGATCGAAATCACTTCCGGCCTGCAGGAGGGTGACCAACTCATTGTTACCAATTTAAATTCTCTTCAGGATGGAGACCATGTCACTGTGACCGGAGAGGGGAAGTAGTATGTTTCTTACCGATATCAGTTTAAAAAGACCTATTTTCGCCATCGTGGTCATCATTGCTCTGCTGGCTGTGGGAATTGTCAGCTTTCTGGGGCTGAACCTGAACGATATGCCGGAAACAGATCTGCCCTATGCGATGATCAATATTGTTCTTCCGGGAGCGTCGCCGGATCAGATGGAATCCAAAGTAACAAAAGTCGTGGAGGATGCGGTAGGCCAAATTTCTGGTGTAAAGCACATCACAAGCCGCGTTGGGGAAAGCTATTCCATGACGGCCATCGAATTCGACAGCTCCAGAAACGCTGATGATGCGGCGCAGGATGTAAGAGCCAAGCTGAGCAGTATACGCGGTTCTATGCCTGATGATATTCAGGAGCCGGTCATCTCAAAAGTGGACTTTAATGCCATGCCGATCCTTTCTCTGGCCGTCAGCGGTGACTTGGATGAGGCTGCACTCTCCGAACTGGTGGATGAAACCATTGTGCCCGCATTAAATGCAGTAGAAGGCGTAGGCTCCGTAGATACCTATGGTTTGCTGGAACGAGAAATACAGATTAAAGTAGACAAAGAACGGCTGGCAGCCCTGAACCTGACCATCAATCAAGTCATCGGAGGGCTCAGCAGTGATAATATCGATATACCCAGTGGAAAGATCTCTGATGACTCCCGTGAGGTTACACTCCGTACATACAGCGGCATGAAGAATGCCGCGGAATTTGAAAATGTCATCATTGCCAACATAAACGGTACAGAAATTCGCTTGGGCGAAATTGCCGAGGTCGTTGACGGCTACAAGGAGAAGGAGAGCATATCATTTTATGATGGCGCAGAATGCATCGGGATGGACATTGTTAAGCAGTCAGGAACCAATACTGTTGCAGTAACCGATGAGATCAAGGCGAAGATTTCTCAGATGCAAGCAACGCTGCCGCAAGGGATTCAAATCAACGTGGTAAGCGATAATTCAGAGTTCATCCGGTCTTCTGTGGAAAGTGTTGAGAGCACGATGATAGAAGGCTGTATTCTGGCTGTAGTAATCATCTTTCTGTTTCTCAGAACCCTGAGCAGCACTGTCGTCAGTGCCATCTCCCTTCCCACTTCCATCATCACAACCTTCGCGGCCATGAAAATGATGGGATTTACGCTTAACACCATGAGTCTGATGGCGCTGTCTCTGTCTGTGGGGCTGCTGGTGGATGATGCCATCGTAGTCATTGAAAATATTGTAAGACATCTTCGTATGGGTAAGACCCCGATGCAGGCAGCAAAAGAGGGCACGGGAGAAATCAGCCTTGCGGTCTTTGCCATAACCCTTACCATTGTAGCGGTGTTCCTGCCCATGTCCATCATGTCTGGGATTTTGGGGTCCTTTTTCAGGGAGTTTGGTCTGACCATCGCCGTAGCCGTACTCGTTTCTCTATTCGTTTCCTTTACCCTTGTGCCGCTGATGTCAGCCAAATATATCAGGGAAGAAGAGGAAAAACACGAACCGAGAGGAGTACTTGGAAAATTCCTGGCCTGGTTCAATCATCAATTTGATTTGCTGGGCAGTTATTATAAAAAGACTCTGGCTGTGATTTTAGAACATCGGAAAAAGACCATTCTGGTAACCCTTGCACTCTTTGTTTTCAGCCTAGTACTGATTCCAATGATGGGGATGGAGTTTACGCCTTCTCAGGATAACGGCACCATTACCGTCAGCGCCGATCTAGATTCGGGACTGTCCCTAGCCGCGGCGCAGGCAAAAGCAAAGCAGGTGGAGGAGATCGCCAGCCGCTACCCTGACGTGAATTCTGTATATACAACGGTAGAAAAAGGCCGCATCAGCTTAAACCTCGATCTGACGGATAAAGAGGATCGAAAACTGAGTTCTGATGAAATTGGCGCTCAGATGCGCAAAGAAATCAAACGCATCTCTGGGCTGGATCTTTCTGTGTCGGGAGCATCCGGCATGGCGAGTAACTCGAGCAAAAACTTTTCACTCCATTTTCAAGGAGAAGATTTTGATGAGCTTCTGGCATATAGCCAGAACGCAAAGCAGCTCCTTGCCGGAATTCCGGGTGCGGTGGATGTAGGAATCAGCTATAAGGCGGGAAAACCAGAGACAACAATCTTGGTGGACCGTGACGCTGCCGCCGATCTGGGTGTCGCACCTTCCAGCGTATCAAGTACCCTGGGCATTCTTTTTAACGGGGTGACGGTAGGGCAATATGAGGAAGAGGGGAACCGAATCGATGTGACGGTCAGCGTGGACAATGCCCAGAGCGCCAGCTTGGACAATGTGGGAGGGATCTACCTGGCAAGTTCAACGACAGGCGGGATGATTCCCATCGAGCAGCTCGTTACGAAAGAATACGGAACTTCCTCTTCCCAGATTGACCGTTATGAAAAGGTTCGGGATATTCAGGTCCAGGCCAACTATGAGGGTATTACATCCTCCGAACTCAGCAGCACCTTCCTGGAGAAGCTGCATGACGAACTTCCGCCCCCTGCAGGAATTACCGTCAGCTCCGGCAGTGATCAGCAGATGATGGAGGAGAGCATGGGAGGCTTGGGTCAGGCAATGATTCTGGGAATTCTATTTGTATTCCTGATTCTGGCTGCCCAGTTTGAGAGCTGGATTGATCCCCT
Source organism: Bacillota bacterium (assembly GCA_029266295.1). GTDB lineage: Bacteria > Bacillota > Clostridia > Peptostreptococcales > Anaerovoracaceae > Anoxybacterium. The sequence continues at coordinate 5,857 of JAQSXD010000008.1, forward strand.
TGCCATCATGGTATCCCTACCGCTGGCAGTCATTGGTGCGATGATTGCGCTGTTTATTACGGGCGCCGGCCTGAGTATGGTTGGACTCATCGGAATTATCTTCCTGATGGGGCTTGTTACGAAAAACGCTGTTCTGCTGGTAGACTTTATCAAGATGAGGCGTGAGGATGGACTTCCGAGAAAAGAAGCCATCCTGGAAGCGGGCATGATTCGTCTGAGGCCGATCATGATGACGACCTTGGCTATGATCTTCGGTATGCTTCCGTCGGCCCTGGATGCCGGCATGGGCTCGGAAATGCGCCAGCCTATGGCAATTGCGATCATCGGCGGACTGATTTCCTCCACTTTGCTGACCTTGCTGGTCATTCCAGTGGTATATACCTTACTGGATGATGCGAAGAAAGTGACTGCGAGGCTGAAAGAAAGAGCACCGGGAATGAAACGAAAACAGAAAAAGGCGCTAAAAGAGCTATGAGAACACTTATTAAAGCAGATACCTAACTTTTGATAGATACACACATGCAGAGATCTATTCCTAATGAGACGTTACCGCTTCGTACGATCGGTTCCTTTTCGGGAATAGATCGATGCATTTTTTGGGAGGATCATGTCCACCACAAAACATCCGAGACAGAAACTGATTTTGACAGAGATCACACCGTTGGCTGATACGATACTGAAAGAACAGGGCCATAGACAATAATATAAAAGCTCCAGTGATATGGACAGGATCCATACGCTGGAGCTTTCTGATCTTTCTATAACACATCACCGTTTTCGTACTAATGGCGATGGTTCTGGTTTTTGCTGTATCGTAATGCTACAAGTTTAGAGTTCTACTTGCTTCGTTCCAACGGTTCCGGCAAGCTCGTAAGCGTAGACCGCAAGGTTGTATTCCAAAAGATCTTTGGAATATGCGATTTGAGCCTTATAATAAGCCAGTTGTGCTCCTTCTACGTCAGACAGGGTCGCCATACCGGCATCATATTGAAGCTGAGCCAGTCTTTCAGTTTCTTTGGCGTTTTCAACAGTCTTTTTCCCCGTTTGAACTGCGGAGTATTTTTCATTCACAGCCATATACTTCGTTCTTACATCACTTTCCACTGTAAGGGGAGCATTTTTCATATTTGTCTCAGCAAGCAGCATTGACATTTTTGCATCTGTATATTTTGATGAGCTTTTCGGATAAGCTTTATAATTATCGAGATACAGTGTGGATACTTTTAGCTTGTATTCCGCATCAAGAATTTCATTTCGGTTATTAAGAGCATCCTTTATGGTATCTGTCAGGGATTTCTTAGGCATTGCCACTTCTTTGATCGTATCAGTCAAAGTAACATTTTGCATGAGACCATAACCCATGAATTGATTGAAGCCCATCTTTGAGGTGCTGAGACCATTTTGTGCTGCCAGAAGCTGATCCTTTGCCTCATTTACCGAAATCTCAGCCTGGAGCAAGTCGGTTTTGGCGACAGTACCAAGCTTGAACTTCAATTGCGTGTTGCTCAGAAGCTTTTCCTTAAGAGCCAGGTTGTCCTTTGCAATCTGAACCTGATTCTCCAGCTCCTTCAGCGTATAATAGTTTTTCATGGTGTCACTTCTCAGCTGCTTGATTTCAGAATCAAAGTTTTTCGCTGCCTGCGTAGCTGCGTATTCCTTTTGTATATTCAAAATGTTTTTATCGGTGGTGCTGTAGTCCCCTCCAGCTTTTTCTGATTTATTCAATAAGCTAACTTTTTCGCTATAGCCTTTTGCGATCCCCATATCCTTTTCCTTGTTTAAAGCAGCAACTTCTGCCTGCGGACTGTCGGCTTCCATCTTTTTGTAAGCTTCGTCCAGAGACAGTTTGATGGGATCGCCACTAAAGGTCATATCTGGAATGATGGTGACAGCCGCCCCTGTGGTTCCTGAATCTGTTCCGGTTGTCACAGCCGCATCTGTCGCCTTGGGGGTCGATGATTCGGTATTTGCAGCAACGGTTGCATCTTTGTTCGCTTCTGCTGCAAATGCTGCGGTAACGCCGCTCAGTATCAGGAATAAAACCAAGCTTGTACACAATAGTTTTTTCATGTAATCTCTAATCCTTTCTCTTCTTTTCAATAGATCATCAGGTGTTCTGACTCATCGGTCAGTATAAATATTTTACTCTAATAAAAACGAATCGTCAATACACAGTTCTTCAAGAAATGTTGAATTAACTGGGTTTTCGTGTTACAAACAGATTACATTTTTATGACCAACGGGTCAGGCGCATGAAAGATATTTTACCATACGAATATTAAGTAAATGTGAACCGAAAATTAATTAATAATTAACTAAAATTAAATATTAACAATCGACGCGAATTTATGATTGAAATCGGACAGGCATTATAGTATAATGCATATCACGGGGTTAAACCGGCAGCATGTCCGGCAGTAAAATCTAGTGCAGGTTTTACAGAGACCTCAGAAACATACAATCAAATATGGGCGATTAACTCAGTTGGTAGAGTGTCACCTCGACAAGGTGGAAGTCGTTGGTTCGAGCCCAATATCGCCCACCACATGAAAGATAGACTTCGGTCTATCTTTTTTTATTATCGTATAGGGAAACATTGTTTCCCTATACGATAATAAAAGGGGAGTGCAGAGGGGAAACCCCTCGCCGCCAAGGGAGGGTGCTCAGGCTGCTTGCAGCCGCCGAAGGGAACCGATGGGTTCCCTAGCGGAAGTGGCGTAAGCCACTTTTTCGTTGCCCATTCAGCCGGTCTATGATACGGTATGAGTATCGACTTATAAATCGTGGCAAAGAACGGATATCCTCCTTTGGCAAAGGAGGGGAAGAAAGGAAACGGGTGTGGGTAAGAGTAAGGGTAAAGCGTTTATCACGATTCTGACTGCGGTTGCAGTTTTTCTGGGGTCTTTTGTTCCTGTTTCGGCATTCAGCGAAAACGAGAGCCGGAGCGTGGAGAAATTTTTCGTCGAAGCACAGCTGCTGAAGGGGGACGGCAGCGGATACGGATTGAAGAATGCTCCCACCCGGCTGGAAGGCATGATTATCCTGATCCGGCTTTTGGGAAAAGATGGTGAGGCCATGGAAATGCAGTCTCTGCCATGCAGATTTACTGATGTTCCGGCATGGGCGGTAGGATATGCCAACTATGCATATGCAGAAAAGCTGTCCGAAGGAGTAAGCAAGAAGCTGTTCGGCTCCAGTGAACCAATGACAGCGCAGCAATTCCATACGCTGATGCTGAGGGTCATCGGTTATGATGACAGAGCGGGGGACTTTCGATGGAGCCGCGCTGTTGAGGCTGCTGAGGAATTGGGGATTCTGCCGGCGGATATGTCACAGCGATACGATTTCGCGAACGACTATACAAAAAAAGACCTGATCGAGACTGCTTTCTGCTTTCTGGGAGCTCCATATAAGGATGGTTCGGGAACTTTGGCGCAAAAGCTACTCGATACAGGCGTCATCAGCGAGGAACTGTCTGAAACCTATGGACTGGCTGTCGATAAATGGTACCAGGTTACAACAAACTCTGGTGATGAAGAATACTTGAACTTCAAACTTGTGGATAAGGAGATCCGTATCACTGGAAAAAGTCCGGACAAAGAGAAGGAATGGCTGTTGGTACAGATCAATAATATAGCTACCGGTGCCAAGAAAGCCGAGACCGTATCCAAGCAAAATTCCGCTGGGAAATATGAACTTTCCATATTCACAGGCAATCTCGCGAAAGGAGATTATTATGTGGATGTGTACGGAAATAATGAGAAATATAATTACTATAACAGCATTCTCCATTCCAGTTTGATTCTCAGGGTTGAAGGAAAAGATACAGCTTTTGTTGTATCCCCTGTATACGGGCAGAACCTGAGGATTTATAAGGGAAATGCGCTGGAAGCGCAAGATCGCCTGATGAATCTGGAGACGAGACTTACAAAGGAGAGCATTCAGACCGTCAGAGATCTGGCAGCAGAAATCACGGCTGGGTGTACCACGGACTATGAAAAAGCAGAGGCAATCCACGACTGGGTTGCCGACAATATTTATTACGACTATGATTACCTGAACGGAATTACACAGACGACCAATATTACCACGCTTTCCGTACTGGAAAATAAATATGCGGTCTGCAGCGGCTATGCCAACTTGACAAGGGATCTTCTGACTGCTGCGGGAATTCCCTGTAAACAAGTTATGGGCTATGCACTGGGTGTGGCGGAGGAAGAGGATGATTGGTCTGATATAGACCAGCAAACCGTGAGCCCGAATCATGTTTGGAACGAGGCATATGTGGACGGTAGATGGCTTATCATGGATACAACATGGGATTCCTCTAATGGCTATGAAGGAGAAAAATTTACCAAAGGAGAGAACCGATCGCGCCTATATTTTGACATCACCACCCAATTCCTCTCCAATACCCACAAATCAATATATTAAATTTACTTATGGAAACGCTGATTAATTCCGTACGCACTTCATTAAATCAGTGCTTCCTTAACCACTGAAGAAAGGATATGAATTTGTATGACTGGTGAAGAAAGAAGAAACGAAATCATTGACATTCTAAAGACCAGCAGTGACGCTGTTTCCGGTGCAGAGCTGGCAAAACGGCTGGGGGTCAGCAGGCAGGTCATCGTTCAGGACATTGCTTTGCTCCGGGCTGTCAACCGCAACATTTTGTCCACGACAAAAGGATATCTGCTCTATTATCAGGAGGTTCAGAAGGTCAATCGCTGCTTTATGGTAAAGCATAGTGATGAGGAGATCGAGGACGAACTTTGTACGATTGTAGATAACGGCGGCAAAATTCTCGATGTGATCGTCATGCATGATATTTATGGTGAAATTTCCACGGGTTTAATTATAAAAAATCGTCAGGATGTTTATGATTTTGTTGAAAAAGTAAAAAAATACAAGACCGTTTCCTTGAAGGGTCTTACCGGAGACGTTCATCTTCATACAGTGGAAGCGGACTCGGAAGATGCGCTTGATGCCATCGAGAGGAGACTCCGGGATAAGAAGTATCTGATTGAGGAAAAGAGCTAGTTGATCGAGGAAAAAAGTTCGGTGATTGAGAAGAAGGGTTCTGCGATGGAAGAGAAGGGTTCTGTGAGATGAAACATTCCGACGTTCTCGTGATTGGCGCCGGCGCTGTTGGAAATGCGGTTGCCAGAGAAATCTCGAAAAAACAAAATATCACTGTTACTGTTCTGGAGAAAGAGCCGGATGTGGCCTTTGGAATCAGCGGCAGAAACAGCGGAGTGCTGCATGCCGGGTTTAATAACAAGCCCGGTTCTTTCATGGCGCGATTCTGTGTCATGGGTTCGGAAGGCTTTGAACGGGAAGCGGAGGAACTAAACCTTCCGTTTCGGCGAACCGGAAAACTTGTGGTAGCAAGATTTGAAGAGGATCGAAAACTGCTTCTTCGGCTGAAAGAACAGGGAGAAGCAAATGGGGTCCGTGAACTCCGGATGATTGAGCAAGACGAACTGGAACAATTGGCAGGTTACCCTGCCGGTATAGCGGCATTATGGTCAGGCATGACGGGGATTTTCGATCCGTTTCAATATACAGTTGCCCTAGCAGAGGCTGCAGCAAGCCAAGGGACAGAATACTTCTTTGGAAGAAAGGTTGTTTCCATTGAGAAGGACCAGGATTTTGTCATTACTGCGCGGAACATGCTGGATGGCGAAACAGAATTTTATTCCACCGCGGTTTTGATCAACTGTGCAGGACTTTACGCTGATGAGATTTGCAAAATGGCCGGCATTGATCAATATACCATTTACCCTTGCCGCGGGGAGTACCACATCTTGGATCGGAAGGACTCATCGCTTCCCATCGTCCCCATTTATCCCATTCCCAATGAGAAAGAAGGAGGGTTGGGGGTTCATCTGACTCCCACTGCGGATGGAAATCTTATGATCGGACCAAGTGCGGAATACTTGCCGGAGGGCTGGCAACGTGAGGATTACAGCACCACAGGGGATGTAATGGGAAAATTGAAACGAGAAGGAATGGAGCTGCTACCGTCCCTGGAACGAGCCGACTGTATCAGAAGCTTTGCGGGGGTTCGGCCCAAGCTGGTGTCCGAACATCAGGGCGGTTATGCGGATTTTGTCATAGAGGAAAGCGGAATGGTTCCGGGATTGATCAACCTTGTGGGAATTGAGTCACCCGGGCTAACTGCTTCCATTCCTATCGGGAGGATGGTTGCGCAGATGGCGGCCGAGATCTTGAATAGAGTATATGGGGATCAGGTTATAATTCCAAAACAATCGAGCACAGTTGAAACCAGTGAATCTGGCTTGGCTCAATCTTCACATCAAGCTGATTCAGTTGATACGACGAATGATGATTCCACACAGGATCACGGTGACCAGAAGATGCTTTGCCGCTGCGAGGGGATTACGGAAGCAGCAGTACTGGCAGCCTACGACCGGATTCTGAAAATCGGAGCAATCACCACGGTGAAGGGGTTGAAAAACAGAACCAGAGTTACCATGGGAAACTGTCAAGGCAGCTTTTGTACGCTGAATCTCATCGAGCTATTAAAGGAGAAGAGAGGCGTAGATCCTCTCACCCTGTTATGGAATGGATTCGGGAGCGTGATGCTGAAAGGGAGTGTTCGACCATGAGAATCCAAAAGGACGTGATTATTATCGGCGGCGGCCCAGCGGGAATGGCTGCGGCGGTGTCTTTGATGGAACGAGGAATCGAAGATATCCTGCTGCTAGAAAAGGAAGATCGACTTGGCGGTGTCCTCTGTCAATGCATCCATGACGGCTTCGGGCTGACCTATTACCGAAAGAATTACACCGGGCCGGAATATGCTGCGATTTATGAGCAGAAAATGGTGGAGAATCACGTGCCTTTTCTCACGGAAGCCACCGTACTGTCGGTACGGTCGCCGCAGGGAGGTGAAAACCTGTATCAATCTTTGGTGACCGTGCAAACTGCAGAGGGAACGACCTGTTACGAGGCCAAAGCCATTATAGCCGCTTCAGGCTGCAGAGAGAGGGGCCGGGGGCTTGCCGGAATTCCCGGATCACGGCCTGCCGGAATCTATACTGCAGGAACGTCTCAGGCATTGATGAATCTAAAGAATTTCATGCCGGGGCGAAGCGCGGTAATCGTAGGCTCCGGTGACATTGGGCTAATCATGGCCAGACGGATCACCCTGGAGGGCGGCAGAATCCTTTGCGTGGTAGAGAAAGAGGATGTGCCGGGCGGTCTGCAGCGAAACATCCAGCAGTGTCTGGAGGACTTTGGAATCCCATTGTTTACGAGGACGGTTGTTTCAAACGTATATGGGAAAGAACGGGTAGAAGGGGTGGACGTGGAATCCATTGATGAAACAGGAAAATCAATCCCCGGAAGCCTGCGCCATTATGATTGTGATTCATTGATCCTGTCAGTGGGCCTGATCCCTGACGAGGATATTATACATGACCGGCATAAGGGCGTTTTTCTCTGCGGCAATGCGTTGTACGTCCATGACCTCGTTGACGATGTGAGCCTGGAGGGGCAGATGGTGGCTGGGCAGGTGGAAACGTATCTGATAAAGCTTTCAGAAGGACAGGAGCCTGATGAAACAAGATATTCCTATCACGGTATCGAGGCGATGAGAGCAAAACGGGCGGATTTGCTTCTCAGAAAAAAGGAAGCGGCGAGAAAAAAAGCGGAAACCGGCGCCAAGACCATTACTTGCATCATGTGTCCAAACGGGTGTGAGATCACGCATGACCTGAATGGAGGCATGTGTGCCAAAGGCCCGGAATATGTGAAAAATGAGATTCTGAATCCCAAGAGAACGCTGACGACTTCTGTTCGGGTAACTGGCGGTACGCTTCCGCTGGTCAGCGTAAAAACAACAGGAGGCATACCCAAGGATCAGATGATGGAAGGCATGAAGCTGGTTTCGGAACTTTTCGTCACAGCTCCGGTGGAAGCGGGACAGTTGATCCGCAAGGACTTTATGGAGGAGGGGATTGACCTCATTGCCACCAAGTCTGTTAAAAAAGCGGCGGGAAACTTCGCTTGATAATCCGTCAAAAAAAGTGTAAACTATGCTGAGGAAGTTGGTAAAAAATTCACGTATTTGCAGCTTTCCGGCATTTGTTTTTTTGTTGAAAGGACTATTGCTTTTATGGTAAAATTATCCAGAATCGTATTTCTGTTGCTTGCGGATATGATCTGCATCAACCTTGCATATATTTTATCCTTTTTAATACGGTTTAATTTTGATGTGGGCTCAACCATTTTTTCGGCCTATTTTGCGGCATATGCAAATAATCTGCTGACGATCACGGTGGTGAAGCTGATCATCTTCTGGCTTCTGGGCCTTTACCGGAGTCTGTGGCGATATGCGGGAACAGAAGAAATCGTCAGAATTGTGATCACTGCGTCAGCGGCAGCGGCGGCTTCCATCGTATATCTGGAATTTACCCAGCAGATGTTTCCGAGAGCAATTTACGTCTATAGCTTTATTTTGGACATTCTGCTCATCGGCGGTATCCGCCTCGGGTACCGGACTGTCCGTGAACTCCGCACTCCGGGGGCAATGAAAAGCCTGTTCTTCGGTGTTTTGAAGAGTGAGGTGAAAGCCGGGATCAGCAAGGTTATGATCGTAGGCGCAGGTGATGCGGGCGCGGCCATCATCAAGGATATTAAACGTCATCCCGATTCGGCAAAAAGAGTCGTTGTGGCCGTTGACGACGACCCGGATAAGCTGAACCAGTACATCGTGGGCGTCAAAATCGCCGGAGATCACCTTGCAATTAAACAGCTGGCAAGACGATACGGCATTGATGAAATTATTATCGCCATTCCCTCGGCCAATAAAAAAGCCATTCAGCATATCGTCAATGAGTGCAATAAGACCCGGTGCAAGATGAAGATTCTGCCGGGAATCAGCGACCTGATCAATGAAAGAGTCAGCATCAGTAAACTGAGGGATGTTGATATTGAGGATTTGCTGGGCAGGGATCCGGTTCAGGTCAATCTGCGAGAAATCAGCGGATACCTGGAAGGAAGGATCGTACTGGTCACAGGAGGCGGCGGCAGCATCGGCTCGGAGCTTTGTCGTCAGATCGCGAAATTTAAGCCCAGAAAGCTCATTGCGTTGGATATTTACGAAAACACGGTCTTTGAACTGTCCAATGAGATTCGCAACACATACCCAGACCTGGAATTTGAAGTGGTCATTGCCTCTGTCCGCAGCAGACAGCGGATGAAAGAGGTCTTTCTCAGATATAAGCCCCATGTGGTGTTCCATGCGGCGGCACATAAACACGTTCCTTTGATGGAGAACAATCCCAAGGACGCGGTGATCAATAATATTATTGGAACAAAAAATATGATCGATCTGTCTGATGAATATGCGGTGGAGAACTTTGTAATGATCTCAACCGACAAGGCGGTGAATCCTACCAATGTTATGGGAGCCACAAAGCGCGTGGCGGAAATGATTCTTCAGGAGAAGAGTGCCCGTTCCCGTACCAGCTTTTCCGCTGTTCGATTTGGAAATGTTCTTGGGAGCAACGGAAGCGTTATTCCAATCTTCCGTAAGCAGATCGAGCGAGGCGGCCCTGTTACCGTAACCCACGAGGAGATTACCCGATATTTTATGACCATTCCGGAAGCAGTGCAGCTGGTCATACAGGCCGGTGCCATGGCGACGGGAGGCGAGATCTTTATTCTGGACATGGGTGATCCCGTTCGCATCATGGATCTGGCAGAGAACGTCATCCGGCTTTCCGGCTACGTGCCCCATGTGGACATTGAGATTAAGGTCACCGGGCTCAGACCGGGTGAAAAGCTCTACGAAGAACTTCTTCTGGATGAAGAGGGGATTGAACGAACCGCTCATAACAAAATCTTTGTTGCCCATCCGCTCCCACCGTCCCAGGGTCTGGGAGAATTCCTGGAGCAGGAAGGCATCTCATCGGAAGAAAATATCACCGGCATCATTTCCATGCGGGATGATGAGGTCAAGGACTGGCTGCAGGAGCTGGTTCCAAATTACAGCAGAAATCAATAATTGTAATGATTCGCAAAGCATTGAGTCAGCACAATAAATTTTAAGATATAGGAGGAATTCTCCATGCGGGAAATGATAAAGCTGGATCTTTCGAGATCCTTAGTGGATGCTCAGGAGCTGCAGGCCGCTGCAGCCGGTCTTGAGGAAGCCAAATCAAAACTCTGGTCAGGCAAAGAACCTTTCACAGGCTGGGTGAAACTGCCCTTTGATTATGACAGAAATGAACTGGAAGAGGTTCTGGCTGCTGCAGAGCAGATTCAAAAACAATGCGGCATATTGGTTGTCATCGGGATCGGAGGATCCTATCTCGGCGCTCAGGCAGCCATCAGCACCCTTAAGACAGGCAAAGAAAATGTGCCGGAGGTTTGTTTTGCAGGACAAAATCTGAGCGGAACCTATCACAAAGAGCTTCTGGATCGGATCAAGGACAAAGAGCTTTGTCTTTGCGTCATATCAAAGTCAGGAACTACAACAGAATCCAGTGTAGCCTTTTCTATTTTAAAGGATGAACTGTACAGAAAATACGGCAGAGAAGAGGCGGCAAAAAGGATCTACGCCATCACCGATGCTAATAAAGGAATTCTTCGGGAAGAGACTACCCGGGAGGGATATGTTTCTTTCGTTGTACCCGACGATGTTGGGGGACGTTACTCAGTCCTGACTGCCGTAGGCCTGCTGCCCATCGCTGTTGCCGGAATTGATATCAAGGAGATGCTTGCAGGAGCAGAAAGCGCTGCTGCTGCAGAAAAAGAGGATCGCGGTGCTGCTGCTTCGCTGGCGGCGACGAGAATGGCGCTGCTGAACAGGGGCAAGGCGATTGAAGTATTTGAATACTACGAACCGAGCCTTTTCTTCTTCGGGGAATGGCTGAAACAGCTTTTTGGAGAGAGTGAAGGAAAGGACGGCAAGGGGATCTTCCCTGCTGCACTGCAGTTCAGTACGGATCTTCATTCCATGGGACAGTTTCTCCAGGATGGGAATCCGATCGTCTTCGAGACCGTACTTAATGTGATGAAGCCTGCTCAGGATATCCTGGTTCCCGAAAGTGCCGGACAGCTTCTTGCGGGAAAAAGCATGAATGAGATTAATCAAGCTGCGGTGGAAGGGGTTATCGCTGCGCATGAGGCAGTAGGAGTTCCGATCATCAAACTGGAAATTCCGGAGCTGACACCTTATTATTTCGGACAGATGGTCTACTTCTTTGAAACCACCTGCGCAGTCAGCGGCTACTTGAATGGCGTCAATCCGTTTGACCAGCCGGGCGTAGAAAGCTATAAATCAGAAATGCGCAAGGTTTTGATGATAAATAAGGCTTGAAAATTCGCCTGAAAAGAGGTACGCTATATTCGTGCGATCGCACGTTGGTTGTTGGAGTAACAGTCGGATTTTTGAAAGTTCGGCGGAAGGGCTCGCAGTAACATAGGAAGGCACTGATTTGTTTCAGGGCATAGAAGAATACGTACGGCGAGCGTGTTAGTTGGAGGAACAGGAATGAAAAAGATTGGAGTTTTAGGGACTGGAACCATGGGTGCCGGAATCATTCAGGTACTCGCTCAGAACGGTTACGAGGTAGTTCTTCGTGCCAGAAGAGAAAGCTCAGTTGAAAAAGGCATTGCTACGGTTAGCAAGAATCTTGACAGACTGGTAGCAAAAGAAAAAATCACTGCGGCCGATAAAGATGCCATCATGGCGAGAATTAACGGTTCGACAGATATTAGCATCGTTGCAGATGCAGATTTGATCATCGAAGCAGCCACTGAGGACATGGAGTCCAAAAAGGCGCTCTTTGCAGAGCTGGATCAGCTTTGTAAGCCAGGCACAATTATTGCCACCAATACGTCCTCTCTTTCGATCACTGAAATTGCTGCGGCTACAGGAAGAGCAGATAAGATTATCGGAATGCACTTCTTTAACCCTGTTCCAATGATGAAGCTCGTTGAGATCATTAAAGGCCTTGCAACTTCAGACGAAACGAGAGATGCAATCCTTGCGCTCACAAAGAGCCTTGGAAAAACACCTGTTGAAGTGGAGGAAGCTCCCGGATTTGTTGTGAACAGAATCCTGATTCCCATGATCAATGAAGGAATCGGCATCCTGGCTGACGGAGTAGCAAAAGCGGAAGACATCGATCAGGCGATGATGCTGGGCGCAAATCATCCAATGGGACCTCTTGCTCTTGGCGATCTGGTGGGTCTTGATGTTTGCCTGGCGATCATGGAAGTACTTCACGCTGAATACGGCGAAGATAAGTACAGACCCCATCCTCTTCTAAAGAAGATGGTCAGAGGCGGAAAACTGGGAAGAAAGACCGGCGAAGGCTTCTACAAATATAATTAAGAGAAGGATTCTTAGGAAGATTTGATACCGTAAACATTGTGCTGAGATGCACAGCTGAATACGGTGCGCTTCCAATAACAGATACAACAAAATAATGAAAACTTTTATCAAAACTTTTATAGCAGGATTAATCATATTTACCGTAATCTTAGTCCCCATTCGTTGGGGACTAAGTCTTGTAGGAGAAACCCGGGTATTCAGCGGCACAGAAAACCTCATGGAAGACATGCCCTCCCTAGTGGATCCCGACAGCCCGTTTTTTGAGGCGTTTAAAGACAAGAAAAGAGTAAACATCCTGATGCTGGGCGTAAATGACGGAATGACCGACACCATCATGCTGGGAAGCTATGATCTGGACGCACAGCACGTTGACGTAATCTCAATCCCGCGAGATACATATTATCCCAGAGAGGGAGCCAAGAGTGCCGCGGCAAAGAAGATCAACTCCATATACAACGTAAACAAGGCGGTGGGAACTGCGGCAGCGGTGAGCGATGTGCTTTTCGGAATGCCGATCAACTACTATGTTGTCATTGATTATGATGTTGTGCGCAAGGTTGTTGATTCCATGGGTGGAGTACCTATGAACATTACCTTCCATATGCACTATTCCGATCCATACGACAAGCCTCCGCTAAAGATTGATATTGCTGAGGGATATCAGGTGCTCAGCGGTGATAAAGCAGTTCAATTCCTTCGCTTCCGTAAGGGCAACGGAGGATACGCCGGCTATCCTGAAGGAGATATCGGGAGAATCAAAGCGCAGCAGGAATTTGTCAAATCAGCATTTCGCCAGGCTCTCGGCCTCAGTCTTCCGAAAGTTGTTTCGACTACACTGGAAAATGTAGATTCCGATCTGCCTCTTGCAATGGCAGCAAAACTTGCGGGAAAGGCTGTCAGACTGGACGGAGAGGATATGCAGACTTATCTGTTGCCTGGAAAATCAGGGACGAAGGATAATTTGTCCTATTGGTTCGCCGATGAGGATGAGGTCGAAAACATGTTGATGGAAATCTATAATACCGCGCCGGAAAATCCGGAAACAGACGGTGAGCAAGAAGCCCAAAACTAGAAGCGATGTAACAAAAAAATAATATTAGGGAATTTGCGTTCCCTATTTATTTTTTTTGTAAAAAGGTATAAAATATAACGACTAATGGAAACGATAAATGATAATTTGACTTTAAATTGATTTATGACGTTGGCGACAGCTCGAAATTAAATCAGCAGCAATATTCTGAGAGACGGGGGAAGAGAGATAAATTAAATATGGGAACAGAGATTAAAAATAACAGCAGCAACGATGAAAATAGAACCAGCACAGGCTCAGGAAATAAAAGCAATCAAACAAGTCAAAAAGATAAGCAGGTAACGCCGGCATTGAGCTTTGTCAGAACATTCTTACTGGCATTTGTCGTATTTGTCCTGCTATGTACACCGGGAATGGCAATTTTTGGGGAGGTTGGAGACTACAACATTTTAGATCCGGAAGGGGACGATGTGGTTCTGAGAGAGCAGTTTCCGACGATCGTGGACGAAAACAGTCCTTTTTTCGAGGCATTTTCAAATAAAAACAGAGTCAATGTCCTCCTCCTTGGGATAAACGGTGGGCTGACGGATACCATCATGTTGGCCAGCTTCGATACCGATGCCAAGCACGTCGATCTGATATCAGTACCGAGAGACACCTATTATCACAGGGAAGGCTATAATAGTGAAGGCGAGAACAAGATCAATGCCGCGTACCGAAAGGATCCGGTCAACACGGCCAAAGCAGTCAGTGAAGTTCTTCTGGGCATGCCGATCAACTACTATGTTGTAGTCGATTACGATGGCGTTGCCAAAATCGTAGATTCCATGGGGGGCGTTCCTATGGACATTAAGTTTGATATGAAATACAGCGACCCTTATGATAAACCGCCGTTGAATATCAATATTAAAAAGGGATATCAAGTCCTGGATGGAAAGACATCCGTTCTATTTCTCCGATATCGCAAAGGATACCTTGAAGGAGATATCGGACGTGTGAAGGCACAGCAGGAATTTATGAAGTCCGCTTTTAAACAATCCATCGGCTTGGATCTGCCGAAAATAGCAAAGACGGTATTTGAAAATGTTAAATCAGACATCAATCTCGGAACTGCTACCAAACTGGCAAAGAATGCAATGGGAATCTCCGCAGAGGATATTGAAACCTATATGATTCCTGCAACTCCGCTTCCTGATCCGCCGTTCTACGTGATACCAAATGCAGAAGGAATTGCGGATATGATCAATGAAATTTACTCGATCGAACCTAAGACAACTACGGAAGCAGCTATTACGGAGTAGATGCTTCCGATTCTTCTTTCAATTTGTTCAGATGGCCCGCTGGAATATGAGAGAAAGGGCTTTCTGCAACTCCTTTCAATAGAAGCTTTATAAATTTAAGAGCAACCCGTAAGGATAATCAGCAATAAATCTAAACACGATTAACTCTGTAAATCTTAGCAAACTCAGTTAACTCAATAAATCTTAGCAAACCCATTAAAACGCAATAAACTGAATAAAACGCAGGAAAATGCGCAAAAACCTGGATTGTAATTACCCGTAAGGTGATTTATAATAGACATGCAATAATCTTGGAAATCAAATAGTAATCTAAATGACCTTTCTATGGATTCTTTAGGCAGTGTAACAACCGCCGCCCTATACTTTTTCACAGACGCATCCTATCATTCATGGTTGGAATCTATGCTTTGTTTGTTTCAAACGTAGTTTTGCCATGAACCAATACATAACTATGATTTGAAATCAGATAAGCCATTTTAAATGAAAATCCAACAGGAGGATATATGGATATAGAGATATTACTGAGCAAAAAGATTGCTGAACTGCGTGAGATCGCAAAAACCATCGGGCTAGAGCATGCCGAAAAGATGAGGAAGGCAGAATTGGTTCAGGCCATTAGCGGGCTGAAGGAACAGAATCAAACGGACAGTGCTGCACAGGCAAAGCTCGCACCAGCTGCTGATACCGTTCAACCACAAGCGGCTGCGAATACCGATGCGTCTGCAGAGTCAGCAGCAAGGGAAAAATCAGCGAAGCCAAGAGGCAGAGCACCAAAATCCGGAAAAGAAGCTTCTCAGTCTCCAGTTTCTGAGCCAACGTTGACAAAGGCACCGGCAGTATTTGCACAGGAGCCAGAAACGGTAGTTCCGTCTCGAAAAAGAACCGGTACACCAACGCACACCAATGCTGCCACACCAAAACAGCCAGCCGATGCAGCATCAATGCAACCAGTCGCTGGCGGACCAACGCAGCCAGCTGTTGCCGCACCGATGAAAGGACAGCCGGAAGTTGCACAATCGCAGCCAGCTGTTGCGACACCAACGAAAGGGCAGCGTGAAGCTTCAAGAAGGCAACCTGCTCCAGTCCCATCAGCCGCCGCGCCAACTCAGTCTGCTGCGCCAGCTCGGTCTGCTGCTCCGACTCAGGCTGCTGCGCCCTCACCGAATCAGTCGCTCCAGGCTGCTGCGCCCTCGCCAAATCAGGCACCCCATGATGCTGCGTCCTCACCAAATCAGGCTCTCCAGGCAGCTGTGCCCTCAACAACGCAGGCAACTTCAGCCGCTCCTTCTCAAGATGCGGCTGCCACTCCAACGCAAGGTCATTCTTCAGCGTCCTCCTCGGCTCCTTCGGAAGAACCAGCGAAAAAGTCGCAAGAGCAGAGAGAAGATCGGCCCGAGGTGGAGGGAATTCTTGAAATAGCGGAAGGCGGTTTCGGCTTCCTAAGATTTCACAATTTCCTGACCAGTGATAAGGATGTTTACGTCTCACCTTCTCAAATCAGAAGATTCAATCTCAAAACAGGAGATAAGTTAAAAGGAATCACAAGACGGCCAAACGAAGGCGAAAAGTTTGGAGCTTTGCTGTATGTCAACACAGTCAACGGAGATGAACCGGGCGTTGCCATAAGAAGACCGGATTTTGATGATCTAACCCCGATTTTCCCCAACCAGAGAATTACGCTGGAAAGCGGAGCTACGGAGCTTTCTATGCGTCTCATTGACCTGGTGGCCCCCATCGGAAAAGGCCAGAGAGGACTGATTGTAGCGCCTCCGAAGGCAGGAAAAACAGTTCTTTTGAAAAAAGTCGCAAACAGCATAGAGAAGCTTTATCCGGATATTGAAATGATTGTACTTCTTGTGGATGAGCGTCCGGAGGAAGTAACTGATATGCAAAGATCCATTGGGGGGGAAGTAATTTATTCCACCTTTGATGAGCTGCCTCAAAATCATGTGAAGGTTGCGGAGATGGTTCTTGCGAGAGCCCAGCGTCTTGTGGAGCACGGAAAAGACGTGGTCATTCTTCTTGACAGTATCACAAGGCTTGCGAGAGCATACAATCTGGTAATTCCGCCAACAGGGCGAACGCTTTCAGGAGGTCTTGATCCCGGTGCGCTTCATAAACCGAAAAAATTCTTCGGAGCTGCCAGAAAGATGGAAGAGGGCGGAAGCATCACCATTCTTGCTACCGCGCTGATTGAAACCGGAAGCCGTATGGACGACATGATCTTTGAAGAATTCAAAGGTACGGGAAATATGGAACTCCATCTGGACAGAAAGCTCTCCGAAAAGAGAATCTTCCCGGCCATCAACCTGAATAAATCAGGAACCAGAAGAGAGGATCTTCTGATGAGTCAGGATGAGCTGGAAGCGGTTTGGACCATGAGACGAGCCATGTCAAATATCGGGACTCAGGAAGTTACGGAAAATATCATCGATCAGCTTGCTCACACAAAGAACAACGCCGATTTCATCAGGATTATAAAGAAAACAAAGCTGGAGGCATAATCAAAAGCGAATGGATTTTAATAAAATATTTATCAAAAACGCAAACCCCACAAAGGTAGGCGGACAAGCGGTTCTGGAAGGAATCATGATGAAAGGGGAGGACCGCACCGCTGTGGTCGTCCGAAAACCTGACGGAACGCTCCATATCAAAACAGAACTGCTGAAAAAACCGGGAAGCTGGAAGAAGATACCGATTCTTCGAGGTGTGTTCATTTTCATAGATTCCCTTGTCACAGGAACACGGACGCTGCTGTATTCAGCAGAAGTGCTGGAAGCATGTGAAGGCGTCGAGACAGAAAAAGACAAGCTTACGCTCTGGCTGGAAAAAAGATTTGGCGAGAAGGGCGCGGTCAATGCAATGCTGTATTTATCCGTCGTTTTAGCCATACTATTTACAGTAGGAATTTTTATTGTTGCACCTACTGCGGTAGTCAGTGTATTTAAATATCTCACCGTTAACGAGGTGGCCTTGAATCTCATAGAAGGCGTGTTTCGAATTGCACTGTTTGTTCTCTATATCCTTCTGATTTCAAAAATGAAGGATATCCAGACGGTATTTCAGTTTCATGGAGCAGAGCATAAATGCATTCACTGTTATGAAAACGGGCTGGAACTTACGCCGGAAAACTGCAAGGGATTTTTGACGCTGCATCCAAGATGCGGAACCAGCTTTCTGATGTTTGTAATGGTGATCAGCCTGCTTCTGTTCTCACTGCTGGGCTGGCCCAATCTAATTTGGAGAATCGCATCACGACTGCTGTTGGTCCCGGTAATTGCTGGATTATCCTATGAATTACTGAGATGGGCAGGGCGGAGTGATTCCCTGGTGGTAAAAATCCTCAGCGTACCAGGACTACTGCTGCAGAAACTGACGACGAAGGAGCCGGAGCTTGCGCAGCTTGAGGTTGCCGTCGCCGCCATGAAAGCGGTTCTGGTTCCGCTGGAAACACCCGTTTACGAGGGCGAATGTGATTTGAACGGACAGTTAGTCACCCCATAGCGACAAAAATCGACAAAATATTAAGATTTTCATGAAAAGAGCCGATAATATATTAGGACGATTGACAGCAACAGTCGCGGATTTCCTTGTATGGCAACAGGAGTGAGCATATATGAGCCTAATTATCAAAGAACTATTACGAATTGGAGAGACTGCCTTGGATAAGGCAGGGTGCCTTGATCCTAAAATTGACGCAGAGCTGATAATGATGTTTTTGCTTACGTTGAATAGGCAGCAGCTTTTTATTAAATCACCATCGCTTTTGGATGAGAAATCCTGCGAGGCATATTTTAAATTGATTGACATTCGAGCAGGTGGTATGCCTGTTCAATATATTACCGGTGAGCAGGAATTTATGGGGATTTCCTTTAAGGTCAACGAGAACGTGCTAATTCCCAGACAGGATACGGAAACTCTGGTTGAAGAAATCATCAAAATTGCCAAAGAGAAGGCTGGGCAGAAAAAAGTGCCCAGGGGAGGCTGGCAGATTCTAGACCTGTGCTGCGGCAGCGGAGCCATTGGAGTCAGTTTGAGCAAGTATATCAGGGATGCCAAGGTCACAGCTTCCGATGTCAGCGCAAAAGCCATTTCTGTGGCCAAAGAAAACGCAGCGGCTGCAGGTGTGAGTAAACAGATCAAGTTTGTGGAGAGCGACCTCTTTGGAACCTTCCGAAAAGGCCTGGGAGGAACGAAGTTCCACATGATCGCATCCAACCCGCCCTACATTAGAAGGGATGTAATCCCAACTCTTCAAAGAGAAGTGGCAGAGCATGAACCGCTGCTCGCGCTGGACGGCGGAGAGGACGGGCTAAAATTCTACCGGAGAATTCTTGCGGAGGCACCGGACTATCTGAAGCCTCAAGGGCTGCTGTTTCTGGAAATCGGCCATGATCAGGGAGATGCGGTTTGTTCCCTTGCCGCTGACATGGAGCGCTTTGAAGCCATTGATATCATAAAGGACCTTGCCGGACATGACCGGGTGGTAACCTGCAAGCTGAAGGAACCTGCAAAAGGTCAGCGCCGGGGGAAATAGAAAAGGATTGCTGCTTGAGTCAGGGCAATTGATTGAGCATACTAGAGGACTGGGGTAAGGATAAACTGCTTCCAAATGTTGCATTTTAATTACAAACAAAAAAGTACTTGCCTATTCGGGCAGCTTATGCTAATATGTAATAGCTATCGTTTAGAACAGAATATTTAAGATAGATATCTATTCGGAAAGAGGTGAAAAGCATGAAGGAAGGAATCCATCCA
>JAQSXD010000286.1 GCA_029266295.1 Bacillota bacterium
TGAGGTGAAAGGGCAGATTGCCGGAGGCGCATCCATGGCGCTGGGATTTGCAATGACGGAAGAAGTGGAAATCAGGAAGGGACAGGTAAAAACACTGAACTTCGACGGCTATTTACTGCCTACTACCCTTGATTTTAATAATTTCAGGCCGGTTCCCCTGGAGGCAAAGCAGCCGGGAATCAATCCTCTTGGGGTAAAAGGTATCGGGGAATCTTCCACTGCCACCCTTGCACCTGCAGTGGTCAACGCTATAGAAAATGCTCTTGGCGTAAGAATTCGGAATCTTCCTGCTGATCTGGAAAAGGTCTTTGCAGCTATCCTGGAGGGGGAACGGCTGGGCACAATAGCGGGCTTGACTTCAAGCCCTATGAATCATGGAACTTGGGCCAAGACCCCTGATCCGGAACAGTATGGAAAAGGAGGGAAGGCGTAATGTCCAGAGCGTATTTTCAACCCGCCGCGTTGGAGGAAGCACTGCGAATCCGAAGAGACAATGGCGAAGCGTCCCTGCTGGCAGGAGGAACAGACCTGGTGGTGGCTATGCGTCATGACAGAGGGCCTGCGGGAGATGTGATCGATCTGTCAAAGATACTTGAACTGAAGGGCATCCAAGAGATAGCGGACAGCACTCCCGTGACCGTAAACGGTATCCATAAGATGACAGGTAAAATTAGGATTGGTCCTATGACTACTTTTACTGAAATCATGGAATCACAGCTTCTTCGTGAGGCAGCGGGAATCTTATGCGAGGCAGCGGAAACGGTAGGCTCGCCTCAGATCAGAAACAGGGGAACCATCGGCGGGAATCTCTGCAATGCCAGTGCTGCAGCAGACTGCATTACACCGCTCCTCTGTCTTAACGCAGCGGTGGAGCTTCAATCCCTCGGATTTGACGGCAGTAAGTGCACAAGAATTTTGCCGTTGGAGACGTTTCTCGTTGACAGCAAGAAAACTGACCTCAGAAGTGATGAAATTCTTACGGGTATATTATTTCAGCGCCCGGCTGTCGATATGAGCTTCGCCTTTCAGAAGATTGGCAGGAGAAATGCCCTTGCCATCGCAAGGCTCAATGGAAGCTGCGCAATCCGGCTCGCGGGGAATACCGTAACGTCCCTTGCCTTTGCTTTGGGAGCAGCTACTTCAAAACCAGAACGAATTGAACGGGCAGAGGAATACCTTACAGGCAGGGAGTTGACAGACGAAGATTTGGCTGCGGTGGGAAAGCGTGCTGCTGAGTACGTTTTGGAACAGACCGGTGTTCGCGCTTCAAGCAGCTATAAGCTGCCGGTCATTGAACGTTTCACGGCTTCTCTAATCAGAGCTGCTGCGGAAAGGAGTACAACGCTATGAAAAAAACGAAGATCCAGTTTGTGTTAAACGGAAAGAGCGTGAGCATGGACGTCGATCCGGAGACAACACTCTTATCTCTGCTCCGTGAAGAATTGTTTCTCACCGGTACAAAAGAAGGCTGCGGCTCCGGTGAGTGCGGCGCGTGCACGGTGCTGATGGATGGGCTTGCTGTTAATTCCTGTCTTGTATTGGCGCCTCAGATCAACGGCACGGAGATCCTAACCATTGAAGCGCTGGAAACCGACGGAAAACTAGACCGGCTTCAACAGTCATTTATCGATCACCATGCGGTTCAATGCGGATTCTGTACACCAGGGATGCTGATGAGTGCAAAAGCACTGCTTTTGAAAAATCCCAGACCTACTCAGGAAGAAATCAGGATTGCTCTTTCCGGAAATCTCTGCAGATGCACAGGATATCAGAATATTATTGCTGCAGTTGAAGGAGCAGTGGACTAAGGATATAAAATGCTTTATAAACTGAATGATAAACTACCAACACAGAAAACTATCATATACGGCCTACAGCATGTGATCTTCATCAGCTTATCCACAGTGGTCATGCCCGTGGTTCTGGGGCCTCTCATCGGACTTTCGCAGGAAGAAATCGCTGAGATGCTCCAACGAACCTTCGTCCTGAGCGGCTTTGTTTCCCTATTGCAGATGAAGTTTGGCCATGGATATCCCATCGTAGAAGCCCCTTCCGGGCTTTGGATCGGTATCCTGACCCTGATTGCAGGTCTGGCCCCCTCTGTGGGGAAAGACCTGTCAACACTTCGCACGGATCTGGAGGGGGGGATGCTTATTGCGGGTATTATCGTCATTGGCATCTCTGCCGCGGGGTGGATTCCTCATGTTACAAAATTGTTTACCCCAGCGGTAAACAGTGTTTTGATTCTGCTGATGGTCCTGCAAATCAGTCCCAGTATTGTCAAGTCCATGTATGGAATCTCCGAAACCAATCAGACGGCTAATTTTAAAATCACAGCAGTTTTCTTTTTCATCGTGATCGTGACCCTTTCCATCAACCTGTTTGCCAGAGGTTTTTTGCAGAGCATCGCAACCTTGATCGGAATCATCGCGGGTTGGGTGATTGCGGCATTTCTTGGGATGACGAATCCTCCCCTTGCAGCGGGCAAGGGGATTCTTTCGCTGCCGGAACCATTGGCCTGGGGGCCTCCGACCTTTGATGCCGGAATTACAGTT
This sequence comes from Bacillota bacterium, assembly GCA_029266295.1. Lineage (GTDB taxonomy): Bacteria > Bacillota > Clostridia > Peptostreptococcales > Anaerovoracaceae > Anoxybacterium. The sequence goes on from JAQSXD010000286.1 coordinate 2,556, forward strand.
ACGTGTCTGCTGGCAGCGCTGGTACTGCTTTCCATGACCTATACCAGTATAAAAAGTATGGCGGAATTGCTGGAAGAACAGGTTTCCCCGGGGCAGTGGAAGCGGTCGTTTGCCTTGCATGGATTCACAACAGCACTGAACGGAGTCTTTTCCGTCATCGCATTTATGCCTTACCTCTCGTCGACAGGATTTCTTGCTATGACAAGAGTTGCCGCAAGAACGCCCTTTGCGCTGGCGGGCATCCTTATGATGATCATGGGAGTGATTACTCCCATCGGAATGATGCTTGCGACGATTCCAACAGCCGTTGGCTGCGGGGCGCTTCTCGTTGTATTCTCGCTGATTCTGGGGCAGGGTTTGAAAGAACTGCAGCATGCAAAGCTGACCAATCGGGAAAGCTTTGTCATAGGAATTTCTATGCTGGTGGGCATCGGTACGATGTTTCTGCCGCCGTCAGCCTTTCAAGAGCTTCCTGGTATTGCCCCTTACATTTTACCCAACGGGCTGGTATGCGGAATCCTCCTTGCGTTGATTCTGGATCACATCCTTCCCGAGAAGAACGAGAAGGAAACGGAGCCTAATAACGACTGAATTCACCGTGCCTGCGTATCGATGACGATTGTGGATTGTTGATTTTGAATCGAGAGACCATTTCTTTCAGAAGTTCGGCCTGACCGGACAGCTCTTCGCTGGCCGCTGCGCTTTGTTCTGCTGTAGCAGAATTATTTTGAACCACCTTAGAGATCTGTTCGATGCCCTGGTTGATCTGAACGATTCCGGTGGCCTGTTCATTGGAAGCGGAGGAGATGATGCTGAGTTTTTCCGTTGAAATGACGGCTCCTTCTGCGATTTCTTTCAGAACTGCTGCAATCTCGTTGGTTATCTTCGTACCAACATGCACCTTCTGAATGGAGCCCTCGATCAATTCCGTTGTTTCTTTTGCAGCCTTTGCACTTCTGGCTGCAAGATTTCTGACTTCCTCAGCTACCACTGCAAAGCCTTTCCCGTGCTGGCCTGCTCTTGCCGCCTCCACCGCAGCATTCAGAGCCAGAATATTTGTCTGAAATGCAATGTCGTCGATGACCTTGATAATCTTCGAAATGTTGAAGGATGAGTCACTGATTTCTTTCATGGAGCGCAGCATTTCCTCCATGGTCTTTAGACCTGCTGCTCCTCCGTCACGAGCGCCTTTGGCAAGTTCGTATACTTCGCTGGCTTTTCTGGCGTTGTCCTTGCTTTTTTCTGCAATTTCACCGATGGACGCAGTCAGTTCCTGTATGGAGCTGGCTTGTTCCGTTGACCCTTGAGCGAGTGTCTGACTGCCCTGCGAAACCTGTCTCGACCCCATTGAGACCTGATCTGCCGCCGACCGGAATCCTTGCATCGTTTGATTCAGATATCTTACAAGGCTTTTCAGCGAGGTTCCCAGCTCGGCAAAATTACCCTTATGATCCAAGGTGATTGCGATATCAAGGTTTCCGCGGCTGATTTCTGACAGAACTTCTGAAATTTCATTCAGATAGGTCCGCTGTCTGTCAATTGTGATGTTGATTGCATTTTTGATGGCTGCGTGGTCTCCTTTGTAGCTGCCTTTGACTGAAACCTTCAAATTTCCTTCTGACATTTCCTTTAAAACCTCGCTCACTTCAAGAGCAGAATTTGTCATGGCATCCAGGGTATCGTTGAATCCCAGGATAATCTTCTCATATACACCATTGAAGCGTGAGGCATTGCCCCGTTTTGTCAGGATTCCTTCCACTGCTGCTGCGGACAGTTCTGCCGTTTCTTCTGACAGCGACTGGATTGTTTCCATTATCTTGACAAGAGAAGGAATCAAGACTTGGTTCGTTCCAAAGTCACCGCTATGGTTACCACTTCTCTTGTCCACGGCTTTCAGGGCAGCCAGGTCCGAAAGATCTCCTGAAGATAACTTTTCCATAGCCGCAGTAAGTTTCAGCATCTGTTCCGATATGGTATTGATAGAATCGGTGATCTCTCCGATGATGCCCCGGTGGTTTCCGGATGTCTTTGCAACGAAGTCATTTTGCAGCATCCGTTTCAAGATATCGCTGACTTCTCTAAGTCCGGACAGCGCATCAAGGCAAGAATTGACTGGGATTTTTACTGAATCAAGACCATCAGAACCGGTTTCTGTAATTCTATCGGGGATACAGCCTTCTCCAAGCTGTTCGATGCAGCAAAGGACACGGTTTAAAGGTATTGCTAAGGCAGAAGCTGAACGGTTGATGAGATCTGCGACCTCTGAACATTGACCATGGTATAATGAGCAATTAAGCCGTGCATCAAAGCGGCCTGATTCTAAATCTTTGCAGAGACATTCCATATCCAATGTAAGCTTTTCGAGATTGAAATGAAGCTGATTATGTTCTGATGTGAGCCGTTCAAATGCATCAGATCGATTTTGGTCTTCTAAAAAATCGCAGCTGCTTTCGGAGGCAAGCTTCTTCCAGTGATCCAAATCGTCCCTCTGATTTCTCAGAACTTCGATGAGTGTGAATTCCTCCGTATAAGAATCATCGTTTGATATGGGCATGAAAGCACTGTCCAGATCACCGTGGGATAACCTCTGGAGAAGATCACGGCTCTGACTTTCCTTTAAATCAATTGCCTCGGCGAATTTCCTGACGCGAGCGGAAACTTCCCGTGCAGTTGCTGTACCAATCAAAATGATAACAATGATGGCGATACTTGTCCCTGCAAGAATGAATAAAGCATTTAGTTTCAGATCTGGAGAAATGCTGTCTCCCGTTTCGATACTGATCATACGGAAGGTAGCTGCAAACCCTGCTGCTCCTGCAATAATTGCTGCGACGACAAACCGGAGTAGAATTTCTCTGCCGATTTTTAATTGATGAAACCATTTCATTTGAATTTTCCTC
>JAQSXD010000287.1 GCA_029266295.1 Bacillota bacterium
AATCAGCGCTTCCTAAATGTCAAATTGATTGATCATGCCAGCGGCCATTACATCCGCGATTGCAAGCCCCTGCTCTTCAATTCTGTCAAATATAATGCCATCGCTTATAAAATCTCCACTTAATCTGGCGGTCAACTCATCTCCGGTCATTTTTAGATGCTCATAGAGTAAGTTCTTCCATTCTTCTTCAGACCAGCAAGGATTCATGCTTGCAAGGAATGTAGCTATGTGGTCTGCATTGGAATACCAGAGTCTGGTATACTGCTCCGCTACTTTCCCATTGCCTTTCATGGTTTGATCCACAATTACAGCTGCTATTTTCAAATGCTCCTCCAGCAAGCTCCGAAACATCTCAGCTTTTTGCTTTCCATAGAAGACTTCAAGCACTTTTGAAAAATCTGAGGGATTGCGAAGGAGCCGGTTCGTCGTAACTTCAAGATCAGGCAGCCCTGACAGCGTGCTGATCATAAACAGCCGCGTCCAATACATATGTTCCGTCCATAGTTTACGGAGTTCGTTCATCAGATTCATCTGGCCGTAATTCGCAAAATGATATTTCCAATAGCCTGCTGCAGTACCCACCATAACCAACAACACCCCTTATCCTAATCCCGCATTACTGATGCGCTTATTTCTACATGATATGCTTCATGATTCCATTTATAACCAGCGGGGATAGTTTTGGTTCAGCTGAAAGCGTCAGCTTTTGTTTTTTTGCTTTATGCGCAATGCGATAAGCTTTTTAACATCCTCAAGAATCTCACCACTTGTGACCTGGATCATCAGCCAACGTCCTCCACAGGAAAATGGCGTATTCTCATACAACTGCCGTATATATGGGGTAAATGCTCCGATGGAAATGCCCGCTTCTGCTTCGGCGGCTTCCTTGGCTCCAATCACCACAAGAACAATAAAAAAACCCTCCATTGGATAAATCGTGCATAATGACTTTCCGCTCTTTTGATATTTCACATTCCATCCAGGTTGTGCAGAGCAGCCGCTGTATGCAGCCTTCGGTTTCACATGATAACCATCCTCAAGATAACTTATCAGTTCTGTGTACAGTGGTTCTCCTTCCCCAATATAAGAATGAATATCCTGCGTTTCCGGTTCTCTGCTGCTGTCAAATAGCCTGCTCCATTCCATTGTAATTCCCCCTTTTCTTTTGTACATGATCCTCGCACCGCCAAGCCAAAATTAACCGATCATATGTGCGCACGGAATTAATTAGCACTTCACTTTATATATTATACCAGATTTGCACGATGTGGCAAAATCTTGAATACACTGAATACTATTTTTAAATATATTCTGGTTTAAGTTTGAAGGCTAATTCGAAAGCAGAATCAGATTGTTTTGCTGCGTGGTCATATTTCCTAGTCATTTAATTAAATTTAATGGTATAATATATTCAAGTTAACAATGCATACACATGGAATGGAGGGATTCACCATTGAACACGTTTACATCGACAGCATTGGAAGTAAATTTAAGAAACACACAGAACAGCGAGCTCCAGATTCCCGTTGACCAGCGATGGTTTATTCAAATCTCAGAATCCAAGTGGGGAATTCATAAACGGGCAGAGGAATTTATCACTGAGCTGAACCACAAATATGTAAATTATCAATATGTCATAGAAGCACTTCACAATATCAGCTTAAATGACCTTTGGTTCTATAACACTTTGGATGAGTCGGAAAAAGCGCTCCGGGTTCTTTCAAATATTTTCAGGCAGCTGATTCATTCGGAACTCAACGAGCCACAAAGAGAGCTTCTGATCAAAACTGTCATCAAATTTATGGAGCGGCTGGTTACACTGGAGGAATTCCCCAGGTCGGTCATCTCAGAATGCCTTCATCTGATCTCTTTCGATATCAATGTTCACGAGCTGCCTTATCTATTTAACTCCGGCTATTTCAAAACATATTTCGATAAATTGGCCCAGTTTCCGGAATATCGTGATGAGATCTTCCATATGACCCATGACATCCTGGAAAAATGCATACAATACTGGGAAAACAGTGCTGACATCAACATCTGGATGAGCAAAAAGAATCTTTTATTCTCCTCTTTGGATCAAGAAGCATTCAATGAAATCGGCCCCCCCTTCTTTGATCGCCTGAAAATTGATCTGAATCTGGCTTCTGATTGGAAGGGCCTTTACGGGCTCATGTTCTTTAATGATATCTCAAACTATTTTCGTAAATTTACAGATCGGTTTGAATCTGCGTTGGAAAAAATATACTATCTGCATTTCCTGCTTCAGCTGCCAGGCATGATCTACCTCAAGGATCACCTTCTTTATGACATGAACCGCTATCTCCGAAGCGTTCTGACAGAACTTAACGAAGATCAGATAGAAGCCTTCCTTGATACCATCATGATGCTGTTTCAAGAGCTGAAGCCCGGTCACGCGGGTACCGTACTGGACTGTATCCTCACGTTGGGAAAAGAGTTGATCAACACAGGGAACGAAAGCATTATCTCTCATTTTGTCAGAGGTCTGATTCATTCCGGCTTCCACCATCCTGGTCAGATCACGGTAAATGCCGACTGGCAGATCAAGATCAATGCAAATCATGTAAAGAACATTAAAGTGTGGCTGGAGCTCATCGAATATTCACCCTACGAGACACGGGAACTGCTGGAAGCTTTGATCGTCAATCTCAAGCTTGGAGGCATATTTATCTCCGACACAGACCTCTTTCAGCGGGAGGTCACGAAACTTTTAAATTCCAACATCGAGCCGGTTTACAGGGAGATGAAGCAGCTGGCCAGGATTTTTCCCGTCTATTTTCGTGAAATCGGAGCGGAAGGCCGCCTGAGAGAAGTCACCACCACTGTGGATGAAATGTCAAGAAGGCAGGACCGACTCATTCACTTTCTGCGAAAGCAGGTTCATACGGAAAGCAATAATACGCATATTGAGCTGACCCGCAGGATCATCGGATACTGGCTTGAGGGTGATGCTTCCCTACTGAAAGAGCTGATCCCAGAGGATGTCTACAACTCCCTTGATCCCAAATCAGAATGGTTCCTTCAGGCTCACGAGGCAATGAAGGAACTTCCGAACTGTATGGGAGAGCCCTTCAATGCTCTTTGGAGCTGGGACGTTGATCGAATCAGACTGGTTCTCGATTCGCTTTCCTGTGGATCAGAAAGAGATCGAAAACGGATCCTCCTGCTGTTTGAAATTCATTCCCTGCTTCTGGAGAAATATTCTCTGGAATCTGAGGATATCGTAACCATGCTGAAAAATTACCGATTTTTCAGCACCATCGAGCTTCAGGAACTCGGCAGTACACTGGAAAAGAACGACGCAGAGCTTTCCCTTCTGATTATCTATCGTTTTATGCGTCGGCTTAAGGACGTCATCTTAGATCCAAGAGAAAGCGTTGCGCTGGAGGATATCTATTATAAGCGACACATCGCCATCGGGATTCCTTCCATGTACGGTCAGTATATCGAAGCAAAATTTGAAGCACTGGGCTTGATGTTTCGACTCGAACGGGCAGCTTCCAAGTTGATGGGAGATCTTCTTCAGGGAATCAATCTGGAATACATTACTCAGAAAACGTTCCGCCGGATTCTTGATATTCTGCTTCTATTCCGAGAAGGACTGGAATTGGACGGCATTACAAATCAGGGCTTCAACTCCAATATCGGAATGTTTCAGTACAGCCTTTCCTCCCCCAGTTTTTCTCTTGATCAATACATCAATCTTTTCCAGTTCATGGCGCAGGATATCAAGCAAATCATCAGCGAGTACTTCATTAACGTTTATGAGCGGCCATTGAAGGAAATCGTGCCTCAAATCCTTCAGTCAGACCGCACCATCGCCGCAGAAGAGTTAAAACAATATGCACAAATGGAATCCGAGAAATTCTTCCGCGAAAACTTATCTTCAGCGTTCCTCGTGCAGGATCTGGATAATTTCATTACAAACATCCTAAGCACGATAAGGAGTATGGTTGAGACTTATTCCGATGAATTTATTAACAATGTCATGACGTATGATCCAGATTTAATCCTCAGCCCTCTTGGGAAGGAAACCCTCACCATGGATAATCCAGTGTTTCTGGGAGCGAAAGCATATTTTCTAAAGAAGCTGATTTCCCTTGGTTTTCGTGTTCCTCCTGGCTTTGTCCTTACCACCGAGCTATTCCGCCATAAAGATACAGTAATCCATCATCCCCAGATGAATCAGGAGCTGAATCAGTATATCTCTTCTGCCCTCAGCGAAATGGAAAAGGATACAGGGACAAAATACGGAAGTTCCGAGCAGCCATTGCTTTTCTCGGTACGTTCCGGCTCTTCGCTGTCACTCCCCGGCGCAATGAAAACGTTCCTGAATGTTGGGTTGAATGACGAAATCACAGAGGCCTTCGGGAAAAGAGAAGGATACCAGTGGACTGCTTGGGATTGCTACCGTCGGTTTTTTCAAAGCTGGGGTATGTTTTTCGGAATCGAGCGGGATGAATTCGATCAAGTGATGCAAGATCAGAAGACGAGATACGGTGTGGCACTGAAGATTCAGTTCACCCCTGAGCAGATGAAAGAGACCTGCAAAGCATACGAAAGGGTTCTCCTTGATCATGAGATCCATATTGAAAAGGACCCCTTCCGCCAGCTTCGTCAGGCCATCCTGTGCGTCATCGATTCTTGGTCAGCTAAGAGTGCTGTATCCTACCGGAATCATATGCAAATTGCGGATGAATGGGGAACGGCAGTCATCGTGCAAAAGATGATTCTCGGGAATCGTTCGTCTTCCTCGGGAACAGGAGTAGTTTTCACCAATAGCCCCGTTAACGGCAAGAGTGGTATCAATCTTTATGGAGACTTTGCCGTGTGCAGTCAGGGAGAAGATGTGGTCTCGGGATTGGTCAATACACTGCCCATCACAGAAACACAGCGCAAACACTACAACGGAGATGCTCCGTTTTCGTTGGAATCCGCATTTCCTGATATTTACGAAAAGCTTCTTGCTTCCGCTAGACTGCTCATCGAGAAGCATGGTTTCGTTCATCAGGAGATTGAATTCACCTTCGAATCAGAAAACCCCGACAGCCTCTATCTCTTGCAAACCAGAAATCAAAATCTAAAGAAGAAAAACAAAACCAGCATCTTTGCCCCTGGCTCAGAAGAGATGAAACTCGTTGGGAACGGTATCGGCATCGGAGGAGGTGCTCTGTCTGGTGCCATCGCTTTCACCATGGAGGATATCAAGCGGATACGACGTGAAATACCCGATGGTAAAATTATTGTGTGCAGGCCAGACACAGTACCGGATGATATCCCGCTGATCTTTGAATGCGACGGACTGATCACCGCCAAGGGAGGCGCCACCTCTCACGCTGCAGTCACTGCTGCAAGCCTTGGAAAGGTCTGCATTGTAAGCTGCAAAAGCATGCGGGTGAACGACGCAGATAAAACTTGTATTTTTAC
>JAQSXD010000288.1 GCA_029266295.1 Bacillota bacterium
AAGTTGTAATCGTTTCTCTTAGTCGTTGCTTTCCATCTGCGCCCGATAGATCATTTCTTTGATTTCGTTTCTGTTATCTACGATGGTGCCGTTAACCTTTTCGAAGGTCGTCTGCAAATTACTAAACATATCGTGGAAATAGACAGAATTTAATTGATCCATCTTATCCTGAAAATTATACAGGATGCTGTCTATATAATCGAAAGCTCCAAGCTTCATAGCCTTAACATTGCTTTCTGCAACGCGCATGATTTCATCCGCACGCATTTTGGCTTTTACCGTAATATCGTCGTTTTCAATCAGTGCTTCGGCCTGAACCTTAGCATCCTTCAAAATAGTTTCATATTCACGTTTCGCTTCTTCCAGGATCCGTTGACGTTCGTCTTTGATCCACTGTGCCTGCTGAATTTCATCGGGCAGTTCCACACGAATTTCTTTTACGATTTCCAGGATCTCTTCTGCATCGACTAAAATTTTCCCCGTCAGCGGAAAGCCGGAGCTTGTATCCACAATTTCTTCAATCTCATCCAATAGTTCTAAAACCTTCATTGAGTGAATCCCTCCCTCTATTTTCTATACTTTCGTTCCATGTATTCCAAAACATTATCTGGTACCAGGCCCTTGATATCCCCGTTGAGCATGAATACCTCTTTTACGATGCTTGAACTGACAAATGAGTAATCAGGACAAGTCATCAGAAAAACCGTTTCCACGTCATTATTATATAGCCTTGCGTTCATCTGCGCCATCTGTATTTCATATTCGAAGTCCATGGTGGCACGAAGACCTCGCAGAACAACGTCAATGTTATTCTTTTTAACGTAGTCAGCCAAAAGTCCGCTGAAATGATCGACCTCGATGTTTTTAATATGGCTGGTGGCTTCTCTGATCAGATCCGTTCGCTCTTTTACTGTAAAGAAAGGCGATTTTGACATATTTTCGATCACTCCGACGATCAGATGATCTCCAAGCTTTGCCCCCCTATTGATCAGATCGAGATGTCCGTTGGTGATGGGATCAAAAGAGCCTGCGTAGAGAACCTTTTTTATCATTTCCTTGTTTCCTCCAAATCCTAAGGAAGGACTGATTGAATAGAAAGCAGCCCATCGTTTCTTTTACGTGATGGGCCTTGTAATTAATCAGCAGTTCCTAATGCATAAATACTAATTGCTATGGTTCCGTATTTTTTTTCTTTTATTTTCGTAAATCCCAGGAGCTTGTCCTCCATAGGCGTTTTTATCCCGTGTTCCGCAACGATGATGCCATCGTCAGAGAGAAGCGCACGTTCTGCGATCAGCTCCAGACAATGCTCCAAAAGTCCTTTCCCATAGGGCGGGTCCAGAAAGATCAAGTCAGCTTTTTCCGGAATCTTTCTAAGCACATATTCGTAATCTCCAAAGATTGCAACGGTTCTATCTTCCTGCTTGCAATAAGCGATGTTCTGACGGGTCAGCTCCATGCTGGATCGTGACTTATCCCCAAAATAGCAGCGCTCTGCTCCCCGGCTCAATGCTTCCAAGCCCAGGTTGCCCGTCCCCGAAAACAAATCGATGACCACTGCATCTTCCAAATAAGGAGCGATCATACTAAAAATCGATTCTTTCACCTTGTCGGTGGTTGGTCTGATATTACTGTCTTTTGGAGTGAACAGTCTTCTGCCCTTCAAATCTCCAGCGATAATGCGCAATACTGCCGCCTCCTTTTCAATCCGTAAAATAATTGCAACTAATTGATCACAGCAATTATTTTACCATAAGATTATATAAAAGCAAATTTTTATCTTTTAGATGTTTAAATTTTCGACATTTTGGAACATTCTGTCGATTTTTCTTTTAAAATTCAAATGAGGCTCCTTTTGCAGCAAAGGATCTTCTGATAAGATTTTTTCTGCTTCTTCCCTTACTGTCTTGAGGATCTTAATATGTTTTACCAGATCTGCAAGCTTCAGTTCCGGAACGCCATGCTGTCTCATGCCAAAAAACTCTCCGGGGCCTCTCAGTTCAAGATCCTTCTCTGCGATGAGAAAACCGTCGTTTGTTGCTTTCATGATCTCAGATCTGGCTTCTGCCACTTTGGAACCTCCGTCTGAAATCAGGATGCAATAGGACTGCTCTTCACCCCTTCCGACCCTGCCTCTGAGCTGATGGAGCTGAGCGAGGCCAAAGCGTTCGGAATTTTCTACAAGCATGATGGTGGCATTTGGTACATTGATCCCGACCTCGATCACAACCGTTGAAATCAGGATTTGTATTTCTCCTGCATAAAATTCCTGCATGATGCGGTCTTTATCTGCCTGTTTCATAGCGCCATGTAAGAACGCAACAGAAAAATCGAAAAAGCGGTTTTTCAGCTCATCATAAAGCCCCAATGCTGATCTGGCATCCAGCGTCTCGGAATCTTCGATCAGCGGCGCAACCACATAAGCCTGACGTCCCTTTTTCACTTCTCTTCTCACAAATTCGTAAGAAGCTTCCCGTCCGCTTGCTTTTACGGCACGGGTTATGATCTGCTGCCTTCCCGGCGGCATTTCATCGATGATGGAAATATCCAGGTCGCCGTATAAAATTACTGCCAGCGTTCTGGGAATGGGTGTGGCTGTCATAACCAGAACATCCGGGTTCTGACCTTTCTTTGTGAGAACAGCGCGCTGATTTACCCCGAAACGATGCTGCTCGTCGGTGATCACAAGACCGAGGTTTGAAAAGATTACTCCCGGCTGGATTACGGCATGCGTTCCAATGATGAGATCCAGCGCACCTGATTCAATTTGCTCAAGTACCAACTTTTTTTCCTTAGCAGTAAGACTTCCTGATAAAAACCCTACCCTGAGACCGAAAACTGAAAACATCGATTTCAGCCCATCAAAATGCTGCCTGGCCAAAAGCTCAGTTGGCGCCATCAAAACGGCCTGAAAACCGCATTTGGCAGCTTTAAACATGGCTGCAGCGGCTACCACAGTCTTTCCAGAACCCACATCCCCTTGGACCAGACGGTTCATCACCTTGTCTGATTCCATGTCGCTGTTGATCTCCGCCAGAACTCTGCTCTGCGCACCAGTCAATTGATAGGGCAGGGTGGATAGAAATTCCTCCACTTTCGCTTCTGGCGAAAAAAAGATCCCTGTCTTTCCCGCCGTCATCCGGTTGCGTATCATCAGCAGACCGGTTTGAAGGAAAAGAAGTTCATCAAAAATGAGCCGGTATTTTGCTTCCATCAGGCGCTTTTTGTCCTGTGGAAAATGAATGTTCTCCACAGCATGACGAATCCCGCAGAGTCGGTTCTGACTGAGTGTGTTTTCCGGAAGGTATTCTTCCATCTCAGCAAGCTGCTTTTGTGCCTCCCGCTGCCATTTTCTCATTTCACTCTGAGTAATTCCGCCGGTCAGTGGATAGATGGGTAAAATTCCCTGCTCACTGCTGTCTTCAGATTTTGACACATCAGGATGCAGCATTTGTATTCTTCCCAGATTATCGGAAACCTTGCCGTAAAACAAATATTCCTCGTCCTTTTTTAAGGTTTTTTCCAGATAGCCTGCATGAAAAAAAACAACCTCCATCGCACCGGTTTCGTCCTGAACCAAAAGCTTTAAAGTTTGTTTTCTGGGAAACCTGACCTTCCCTTTTACGATAAGGATCAACTTTCCTTTTACCAATGCAAAATCTCCATCCTGTAAGGAAGATATTTTTTTCAGATCCCGCCGATCCTCATAATCCCTGGGATAGTAAAATAGAAAATCTTCCAAGGTATCTATATTCAGTTTATTCAATGCAACAGACTTCTTCGGTCCGATGCCTTTTATCGAAGCTGCTTTACTGTGTAAATCCATTCCGAATCCTCGGTTCTCCTCTTTGATTTATCCTTTGACTTCAATATTTCTTCGGGCGGTTTGTTTTGAGACCATGCCCGTTACCACCACTGCAACACTGTTCACCTCAAGACCGGTAATCTCTTCGGTATTTTTTTTGACCGTTGAGATGAGCTGCTCCGTTACACGATTGATGCTCGTTCCAAATCGAATCAGAATATAAAAACGAATATCCAGACCGTTTTTTTCCAGATTGATTTCCATATAGCTGATATCGTCGGCTACGCCGATTTTGGCCGCAAAACCGGCCACCCGGCCTCTATGATTGGAAATCAGAACTTTTCCGCCAAATTGTTCCACGGCCTTGGCAATAATTTTTCCCACAACATTTTTATCGATGGAAATGCTGCCATCTCTGGCTTCAACTTTATAAAGCAACAGCGCTACCCCCTTTTGCTGTAGTTGAGCTAATGAAACACGGAATGAATCAGTGTTTCCGTAAATTTAAGTTTATCACATTCTGTATGAAATGAGAAATAATTTTTGCACGATCCCGTATTTGCAAACATACAATGGATATGGGTGGTATGCATTGAGAAGAAATACGGTTGTAATCAGATTGATAGGAGTTGTTATGGCGATCGCGGGAGCGGTCATTATCATACATGCTGTCCCGGCGATTGTCTGGTATGTGCTGCTGATCATCCTTGTCCTGATTTTTGTGTTTCTTCTGCTGAAGGTATGACACCCATGTGGTATAAATTAGTGGCATCGGCTGATTCGCCGCGAATTATTCGTTGAATTTTCACTGCCGGTGCAGGATTGGGATGTGATCACGATGTTCAGAGATTTCAGAAGATTTTTATGCTGCGGAAGAAGGCCGGGGGAAATTGAGCTTTTCGGACTGCTTTTATTTGTGATCGGCGTTGTAACCTTATGCGCCTTTTTTCTTCCTTCAAAGCTATGGCTGATCATAATGGGCTGCCTGATGATCTTCTGCGGATTCAAGATGTTCAACTGCTGAGAACCCTACTAAAGGGAGTTATCGCATCAGACAAATTTTCATACAAAAACATATAAAAGGGGTATCTCAAGATGATTTTCAATAAAATCAAAAGAGATCCCCCTTCTTCTTTTTATAGCAAGACTAGTCGGCGCGGTATCGGATTATTGCTCCGAATTTTTCAATGTCTAAATAAAATATCTTAGACATAGCCGGCGACATTCTCTAAAAAAACGAAAATCCCATCAGTGGCAAGCTGCCTTGTGATGGGATTTGTCTACAATTTAAAACCTGCACCGAAGTGCAGGTTTTTGTACTGTTTCAATTCGTCTTGTTCGTCAATATATCATTGTCGAACAATGCACTTCTATTCCTCTTAATTGAGGATAACAATGTTGTACTCAATTAAAATGGAAATTAGTATTAGATAGCGCGGTTGATTTTGTTGCTACGAATGCAACGAGTGCATACGTTCTTTCTTGAAACTGTTCCGTTTACATCAACTCTAACAGTCTGAATGTTTGCATTCCACTTTCTTCTTGTATGTCTGTTGGAATGGGAAACGTTATTTCCAGAAACTTGACCCTTACCACATATTTCACACTTTCTTGACATCTGCCGC
>JAQSXD010000289.1 GCA_029266295.1 Bacillota bacterium
CTATCCATTTGCAAAGGATCGGTATTGGGTGGAAACTTATGAAGAATCGATCAAAAATAGTAGCGTAAAATCAGCATTGTCTGCATGGGTTCATCCATTGCTACAGCAAAATACTTCCAATTTATCCGAGCAAAGATTTAGTTCGATCTTTACAGGACAGGAATTTTTCCTAGCAGATCATGTTGTAAACGGGCAGCGGATGCTGCCTGGAGTAGCCTATCTTGAGATGGCTCGGGCAGCCGTGGAACAGGCTGCGGGAGTAGCAGACGGTCAGGTTGGAATCCGGCTGAAAAATACGGTGTGGGCTCGTCCGGTAACTGTAGGAGATGAAGGAGTGAAGGTACATATAGGAATCTATCCTGAAGATAACGGGGAGATTGCGTATGAAATTTATAATGAACCTGAAGAAATCGATGCCGAGCCAATGATATATGGCCAAGGTAATGTGGTATTGAGTTCGTCATCTGAAGTCCCTGCGCTGGATATCAAGGCAATAAAAATGCAATGTGGTGAAAATGTCCTTACTGGCAGTCAGTGCTACGAAATGTATAAGTCAATAGGCTTGGAATATGGTCCAGGACAACGGGGAATTGAGGACATATATGTGGGCTCAGGTCAGGTGCTGGCAAAGCTGACTCTGCCATCCGTCGTTGCTGACACGCAGGAACAATTTGTCCTGCATCCAAGTATGATGGATAGTGCTTTGCAAGCAATAATCGGTTTACTCTTGGATGCCGGGAGCTTATCAGACGGCGCGAAACTTCTCAAACCAGTGGTACCATTTGCGCTACAGGAGCTTGTAATATTCAGTAAATGTACTGCTGCAATGTGGGCAATAGTACGCTATAGTGAAGGCAGCGAAGCCGGAGATAAGGTGCAAAAGTTTGATATTGATTTATGCGATGAGACCGGTAAGGTATGTGTACAATTGAGAGGCTTCTCGACCAGAATACTGGAAGGCAAAATTGGTTTGGCAGGTAAAGAGATAGGAGTGTTGATGCTTAAACCGTTATGGAAAGAGGATGTTCTTGGGGATGAAATAAAATCAGTTTGTGCCCGACATGTAGTCGTCCTTTGCGAGCAGAGTGAAGCGGTTCGGAAAAAAGTCGAAAGTGAGTTAAGCGAGGTACGATGCATTACTTTACAATCGGAACGAAAAGACATAGGGGAAAGATTCCGGAGTTATGCGGTTCGGGTATTTGAAGAAATTCAAGGCATTCTTAAAGAAAAAATCGCAGACAAAATACTGATTCAAATAGTGGTTACAGCACATAACGAACAGCAAACATTCTCGGGGCTATCAGGGCTTTTAAAAACCGTACAGCTTGAGAATCCAAAGGTAATGGGACAGATGATCGAAGTAGAACCAGAGGAAGCTGCGGAGGGAATCATAAAGAAGCTTAAGGATAGTAGCTTGCACAGTGCTAGTCACGTCCGCTACCAGGGAGGAAAAAGATGGATTTCCGATTGGAGCGAAGTAAAGGTTACAGAAGAGGAGATAAGTATTCCGTGGAAAGACCGGGGGATTTATCTCATCACCGGAGGCGCTGGG
Source organism: Bacillota bacterium (assembly GCA_029266295.1). Classification (GTDB taxonomy): domain Bacteria; phylum Bacillota; class Clostridia; order Peptostreptococcales; family Anaerovoracaceae; genus Anoxybacterium. The sequence goes on from JAQSXD010000289.1 coordinate 1,553, forward strand.
GGATTAGGCTTGATTTTTGCGAAAGAGATTACGGAAAAAGTTAAGGATGTGACCCTGGTACTGACAGGACGATCGGTGCTAAGTGAGGAGAAGCAGGCCGAATTTAAAAAATTGCGGGAAAAGGGCAGCCGGATTGAATACAGGCAGGTCAATGTAACTGATAAGAAGGCAGTTGCAGGATTAGTCGGGAAAATTAAAAGGGATTTTGGCAGCCTAAATGGGATCATTCATTGTGCGGGAATGATCCGGGATAACTTCATCATCAAAAAGAATAAAGATGAATTTTTGAATGTACTGGAGCCGAAAGTCACCGGTTTGGTGAATCTGGATCAAGCCAGCAAGGATATAAATCTTGATTTCTTTATCCTGTTCTCTTCGGCGGCAGGAAGCTTAGGCAATCCAGGACAGGCGGATTACGCTACCGCCAATGCATTTATGGATGCTTACGGCAGATATCGTAACAATTTGGTTAATGAAAAGCAAAGACAAGGGCATACATTGTCCATCAATTGGCCGTTATGGAAAGAGGGTGGGATGCATGTCAATGAAGAAACCGAAAAGTTGATGATGCAGAGTACCGGGATGGCTGCCTTGAAGACCGAAACGGGCATTAGAGCGTTGTATCAGGGAATGGTCTCTGGAAATGGGCAGGTCATGGTCCTGGAAGGAGATGTAAAACGGCTGCAAGCAACATTCTTTGCCCAACAACCATCTAAAAAAGAAACAAGCTTACCGGCGGCTGCAGCTTCCACTGAGAAAGACAAAGCGGTTTTAACAATAGGAGAAGACCAGCTCAAAGAAAAAGTAACCGATTACCTTAAAAAGCTAGTTTCGGCGGTGATTAAGCTGCCGGCGAACCGGGTCGAAGCAGATGCTGTTATGGAGAAATACGGGATTGATTCAGTAATGGTTATGCAGCTGACTAATGAATTAGAAAAGACCTTTGGTTCATTACCAAAAACATTATTTTTTGAATACCAAAGCATTCAGGAATTAGCGGGGTACTTCCTTGACTCTTATCGAGACCAGCTTACGGAATTGCTGGGGATTGAGAAAAAAACGGCAGCTACCGCCGAGACTTCGGTGGGTGTAACGACACCTGTAGAGCCAGTAAGAACAGAGATTAAGAGTCGCAAACGCTCCCGTTTTGCCGCTGTGCAGGTCGAATCCGAAAAATCAGAAGAGGATTTGGATATTGCGATCATCGGTGTTTCGGGACGGTACCCGGGAGCGGACAACATTCAAGAGTTCTGGAAAAATCTAAGGGATGGCAAGGATTGTATTACGGAAATTCCGAAAGAGCGGTGGGATCATAGCCTGTATTTTGATGAAGATAAGAACAAGGTGGGAAAAACCTATAGTAAATGGGGTGGATTCATTAATGGTGTAGATGAATTTGATCCATTGTTCTTTAATATTTCACCGCGTGAAGCGGAACGAATGGATCCCCAGGAGCGTCTATTTTTGGAATGCGTATATGAGACATTGGAAGATGGTGGATATACTCGGAAAGCCCTTGGTTCATATAAGGGTCTTGGGCTAGAAGGCAATGTGGGAGTTTTTGTAGGGGTGATGTACGAAGAGTACCAACTCTACGGAGCTCAGGAACAGATTCTGGGCAGACCGGTTTCACTTCCTGGAAACCCAGCATCAATAGCAAATCGAATATCCTACTTTTGTAATTTCCATGGCCCGAGCATGGCTCTTGATACCATGTGCTCATCCTCATTAACTGCGATCCATCTGGCTTGTCAAAGTTTGCAACATAATGGATGTGAGTTGGCGGTTGCCGGCGGCGTCAATGTCTCAATTCATCCTAACAAATATTTGCTGCTTGGTCAGGGCAAGTTTGTATCAAGTAAGGGACGTTGTGAAAGCTTCGGGCAGGGAGGCGACGGCTATGTACCGGGTGAAGGCGTTGGTGCGGTGCTACTCAAACCGTTGTCGAAAGCAATTGCCGACGGGGATCATATTTATGGCATCATTAAAGCAACAGCTGTTAATCATGGGGGGAAAGTCAATGGGTTTACGGTTCCCAATCCGAATGCTCAAGCCGAAGTGATTGGACGGGCTTTTAAGGACTCAGGGGTAGACCCAAGAACGATAAGTTATATTGAAGCCCATGGTACTGGAACTTCATTAGGAGATCCGATTGAAATTGCGGGTTTGAATAAAGTCTTCAAGGAATACACAAAAGATAAGCAATTTTGCGCCATCGGGTCGGCGAAATCGAATATTGGGCATTGTGAAAGCGCAGCGGGCATAGCCGGGGTAACAAAGATATTATTGCAGTTTAAACATCATCAATTGGCACCCTCCCTGCATTCCAAGGTGCTCAATCCTAACATTGATTTTAGCGATAGTCCTTTTGTGGTTCAGCAGGAACTGACAGAATGGAAACGACCAGTAATTGAAATAAACGGGACGAGCAAGGAATATCCGCGCCGTGCGGGTATATCGGCCTTTGGCGCGGGTGGCTCCAATGCGCATGTAGTTATTGAAGAGTATGTTTTCGGGAAGGAAGAACGACCTCAAAATATGATCACGCCCGACAATCCGGCAATTATAGTATTGTCGGCGAAAAGTGAAGAGCAGCTTTATGAGCAGACCGAGAGGTTATTGACTGCGATAAAGGAACGACAAATGGGAGATGAGAGCTTAGCTGACATGGCATATACCCTGCAAGTGGGACGGGAAGCGATGGAAGAGCGAGTAGCAATAATAGTTGATTCGGTAAAAGACCTTGAGGAAAAACTAAAGTATTTTACAGAAGGCAAAAATGATATTGAGGAATTGTATCAGGGACAGGGCAAACGCAATAAAGAAATGCTGACTATTTTTACAGCAGATGAAGATATGGAAAAAATCACCGACGCTTGGATAGCGAGTAAAAAATATGCAAAATTAGCGGAACTATGGACTAAAGGCTTTAATTTTGCTTGGGACAAGCTGTATGGAGAAACAAAACCACGGCGGATTAGCTTGCCTACCTATCCATTTGCAAAGGATCGGTATTGGGTGGAAACTTATGAAGAATCGATCAAAAATAGTAGCGTAAAATCAGCATTGTCTGCATGGGTTCACCCATTACTGCAGCAAAATACTTCAACTTTATCGGTTTACCAATTTAGTTCAAATTTTACGGGTGAGGAATTATTCCTAAGAGATTACGGGATTAATAATCAGCGAGTTTTGCCGGAGATGTCCTATCTTGAAATGGCACAAGCGGCAGTAAGGCAGATAATGGGAGTGTCACAGATGGATGAGGATATTAAAATTTCGATTAAAGATGTGGTTTGGGCTAAGCCTATTGTTGTAATGAATCAACCAACACAAGTAAAGATTGAATTATATCCAGAGGATAATGGTGCTGTTGCCTATGAAATTTATAGTGATTCTGCGAAAGAAAATACAGGGCCAATCATTCATAGCCAGGGCATTGTTCATTGTGTGACCTTTTCTAAATCCCGAAAGTTAAATATTAGTGAATTACGAGTAAAATTCAATAGAGGACTTCTTTCTGCCGATCAATGTTATGAAATCTATAGAAAAATTGGGATGAATTATCAATTAGAGTACCAAGGAATTGAAAAGATCTATATTGGTGCAGGTCAAGTTTTAGCAAAGCTTTCTTTACCTTCTAATATATCGCTGATGCAAGAACAAATTGTTTTACATCCATGTCTCTTAGATTCCGCGTTACAGGCAACAATTGGACTCATGGGATCTGATGGATCAAAGTTGTTTATCCCGTTTGCACTTCAGAATATTGAAATTTTTAGTAGGTGTACTGCAGACATGTGGGCGTTGATTCGTTATAGTAGTGGAAGTAAAGCTGGAGATAGAGTACAAAAACTGGATATTGATTTGTGT
>JAQSXD010000290.1 GCA_029266295.1 Bacillota bacterium
AAGCGCCTCCGAGACTCTGATCTGCATTACGCCATAGCTAAGGGGCATTAAAACCAGTGTTAATGTTGCATAAACAGCCGCAATCACTGCCGCTTGAAGCATGAATTTTGTACTTTTCATATTAATCCTCTTATAGGAAACGGATGAGCCAATGGAATAGCCCTTGTGCCTGTGCGATGATCATCACAAGGTAAAGAACAATCAGGGCACTGGCAGCCGCATCCTTCTTTTTCAATTTCATACCATTCATTCTCGTCCTATGGCTGCCACCACGGTAGCACCGTGCTTCCATCGCCATCGCAAGATCCTGTGCAATCCGAAATGCACTGATAAACAGCGGTACAAGCAGCGGAATCAGGCTTTTAGCCCGATTGATCAAATTTCCGCTTTCAAAATCAGCACCTCTGGCCATCTGCGCTTTCATAATTTTATCGGTCTCTTCAAGAAGTGTAGGGATAAACCGGAGTGCAATGGTCATCATCATTGCCAGCTCATGCGCTGGAACGCCTATCTTCTGAGCGGGGCTCAATAGCTTTTCAATCCCGTCGGTTAGGTTAATGGGTTTCGTGGCAAGGGTCAGCAGTGATGAGCCTATAATCAGAAGCACAAGGCGGCTTCCCATAAAGAGTGCGTTATAAAGGCCTTCCCTTGAAATTGTAAGAAAGCCCAGCGTTAAAAGCGGAGTCCCCTTGGTCATAAACATATTGATTGTAAAGGTAAATACAATGATCAAGAAGATCGGTTTTAAGCCCTTTAAAATAAACTTCAGTGGGACACCGGATACTCCAATAATCAGCGCCAGCGTAAGACTTACGGGAATATAGCCCCAGAAATCGCGTATTACAAACAGCGATATTATATAGGCAAACGTCCATATGATCTTAATTCTGGCATCCAACCGGTGTATCCAGGAATCTCCCGGATAATACTGTCCTAAAGTGATATCACGTATCATATATGAATCATCCAATCAAATTATTATTTCCTATTTTGAATGAGCAAATGCAGTTCTTCTTCTGCAGAGTCAATTTTTAGGATATCATGAGGAACCTCTATGCCTCTGTATCTAAGCGCCTTCATCAGCTCAGCAGCCGGCGGCAATCCCAGTCCCAGGGTTTCCAGTCTATCCGCATTTGAGAACACCTCAGTTGGAGTTCCCATCATTGCCAGCTGACCCCGATCGAGGACAAGAACCTTATCAGCAAGGCGGGCGACATCGCCCATATTATGTGATACAAGGAGAATACTAATATTTTCTGCAATGTGAATCGTTTCAATCATTTTTAAAATATCAGCATGGGCTTTCGGGTCCAGCCCTGCAGTTGGCTCGTCCAGAATCAGGATTTGGGGTTTCATAGCAATGACCCCTGCAATCGCCACTCTTCTTTTCTGACCTCCTGACAGCTCAAAAGGTGACCGCTGGGCGATTTCCTCATAATTGAGCCCCACCAGTTTGATCGCCTCAACGACCCGATTATCTGCCTCTTCCTGCGTCAATCCAAGGTTCAACGGTCCAAAGGCAACATCCTTATGAACGGTTTCCTCAAAAAGCTGATATTCTGGGTATTGAAAAACCAATCCAATTTTCCGGCGTATCTCTCTCATGGAAATATCCTTCGCCGTTATATCAATATCATTGATCACAATGCTTCCGGACTTGGCTTTAAGAAGGCCGTTCAGATGCTGTATCAAGGTCGATTTGCCTGAACCAGTATGCCCTATAATCCCAACGAAAGATCCTCGTTCAATTCGGAAACTGATATCCTTGATTGCGGCAGATTCATATGGCATGCCTTCACTATATATATGTGTAAGATTCTTTACTTCAATCACAGGGTTTTCGTCCGTTCTAGCGGCAGTATTTGCATTGTTAGGTTGACGAACCTCTTTCACAATTGAAAGAGGTTTTATCGCTCTTTCTGCAATATAGTCTGCAAACTCTTCTGAACGAATGATACTTCCAGGGATCTCAATTCCCCGTTTTCTGAGTCGGTGCGCCACATCTACTGCAAAGGGCACATCAAGACCAAGCTGCTTTATTTCTTCCGCATGGCCGTATACTTCTTCTGGGGTTCCATCTAATGTGACCCGTCCCTGTTCCATAATAATCACGCGATCAGCTCTTGCAGCTTCATCCATAAAATGTGTGATGAGAAGAATCGTAATTCCTTCCCGGTTGAGCTTTTCAATAATCTCCATAACCTCTGCTCGGCCATGGGGATCAAGCATTGCAGTTGGTTCATCCAAAATGATACATTCCGGACGCATCGCAATCACACCGGCGATCGCTATCCGCTGTTTCTGACCGCCGGAAAGTAAGTGAGGTGCTTTTTTTCGTTCCTCATACATATTAACGGCATACAGGGAATCATCAACCCGCTGTCTTATTTCTCCAGGCTCAATCCCTAGATTTTCCGGGCCGAACGCCACATCATCTTCAACGATTGTTGAAACCAGCTGGTTATCGGGGTTTTGAAAGACCATTCCTGCGGCCTGACGGATCTCCCACAGCTTAGTTTCATCTGCCGTATTGTAGCCCTTTACATAAATAGCCCCACCACTCGGAAGCAGCAAGGCATTAATATTTTTCGCCAGTGTGGATTTACCGGATCCGTTTTTACCGATGATTACGGTGAAGCTTCCTCTCTCCACATCAATGCTGACATGATTAACAGCATATAACGGTTCCAGCTGATCCTCTCTCCTATATTGATATACCAGATCATCAATCTTGATCATTTCGTTCATCTACTTGAAAAACTCTCTTTCCTGATTCAGATACCAGCCAATCACAGGCATCGAAAAATTGTTTGCTCGTTGCTTTATCATTATAATCCAGTGTAAAATCTATGCTTTCCAGATATGTAAAATACTCAGTCAATGCCCAGGTTGTAGCAGCGTTCGGATATTTGCTCATATACGCCGAATATGCCGATTTCGCTGACTCTGAAAACGCATGAGTCTTATAATCAAAGATAGGTGTTCCGTTGGTTCCCATAACTAGGGTAATCACGTAATTGGAATACATCCAGCTTAGGTCTTCCCGGATCTCTTTATTGGTCTTATTCTCCTGAATAAATGCATCTAATTCGTAAGTCCTCTGAAGCAATTCTTCCCAGCTAATTTTTAGCACCGTATCTACTACCATGGGGTTCAGCTGTTCTTTTTCTTTCAACCGATATAATCCACTCAGGGAAGGAGTGATAAACTTCTCGTACTGAGCGAGCCATTCCGTATAGTTAACCCCTTCAGGATTTGTGACTTCGATATATTGTTCAAGCCGAATCACCATATCATCAGCATATTCATCATCTACTTTGGGCAAAAACTGTTTCAGATATGTGTCAGCAGCGTTGATCGTCTCTTCAGATGCAGGCTCCTCAAGAATGGTCAAGAAATCACCCAATATCTTCTCTTGGTTTTGTCTACATCCTGAGAATGTCCCAATGATCAATAAACTGATCAAAATTCCAGCTGTTGCTTTTTTCATTTTCATTCGACCTCCAAACGAAACGCACCCCTGCCTGATGCACTTTATTATAACCCATTAATGGCTGTAATTCAACTCTATAAGGGAAATGTATATTTTTCAAATCTAGATACAGATATATATTGTAATTAATACCAATATAATTATATAATGGAATGCAAGTCATTCTTATGATTCACCTGTATTGCAAGGCAAATGAGAAAGAAAACAACTCTGCCAGTCAATAGAAAATCCTACTCATAACGAAATACGTAGCAATCCCACGATAGAAAGGAAGAAGGAATGAAGAAAAATTTAGCAATAATACTCAGCATCATCATGGTAGCAGTATCCTTTACGGGCTGCTCACAGGCGGAGCGGGGTTACCTTAACATGAGCAGGCAACTAGCGATATCTGAAGTATATCAGACTTCAGGTTCGGTTTCACTGGAACTTGATTTTGATGCACTGGCTGCTCTGACAGACAAAACCATGGCGCAAATCACGCAAGACGACGAGTATGATTCCGTTGTAGAAGTCACAGACGAGTTTTCAAAATTAGGTTTAAAAGGGACAAATAAATTTGAGATTAAATACGACATGATTGTTGATATGAAAAGCAAAGTCTCCATTTGGACTGATTTCGACTTGAAATACAATAATAAAATGTATGAAATGGGTGATATTTATTTTCATGAAGAAAAAGGTCTCTACGTTTCAAAAGATCTTTTGATCAACTTATATGATTTATTAAGGGATTTAAAAATTCAAGCATGGGATTCCTATTTTTTCAGCGAGGACTACCGTAACGAACTGCTAAAAGCCCTGGGAACAGAAGAGTATATTTACACGGGTGATTTTTTAGAGTTAACGAATGAAAGCGATAACATCGATGGAGCTGAAACAAATCCTCTGATACAAAATGCAGAACTATATGATGCTGTCTTCAAGTTGATTGAAACGACGTTCTCTGGTTTTACGACAGGAACAGCCAGTCAGATCAGCGGTGGATATAAAATTTCCCTAAACGGTACACAAGTTAAAAAGCTGATTCCAGATATTCTTCAATACTTGATTGACAACATTGGGAAAGTGATTACCGCATATAAAGACTATACAACAATACTTTTGGATGCGCTTCCAGAGGCAACGGAGGAAGAAAAGTCTATACAATATCAATCATTAGACGAGATTTCAAGTCCGAACAGTAAAATCATGATATCCTCTTATCTGGCAATGGCGAAGCAGATGTTTATTGAAGCCGATAAAGCTGGTTACCTGAATGCTCTTAACGGATTCAGCTATAACGAAACACTAAAAAAATCAGGCACTAAATATACCGCCTCTCAGGATATTATGTTGAAAGATGGTGCTATAACAGTATTTTCATTAAAAAAGCAGGCAGATATCATTAACAATCCAAATGAAATTAAAATTCCCAACATGCCTGAATCAAGACGCACCTTTGATGATGTGAGTGAAGCAATCGATTCCATTGAAAACAAAATTAATCCAGTGATCGGCGCGAGTATTGAGTGGTGGAATGACGATTACGACTATGGTTACGAGGAGATCTCAATAGAGTATCATCGTGCTAAAGCAAGTCCCTTCTCCTCCCTATCAGAATTTTCCTATGAGCCTTATTTCATAAAAGACAAACGTCTTTATGTGCCTATGCGCAGCATTGCTGAGAAACTTGGAGAAAAAGTTGAATGGGATCAAAAGTCTAAAACTCCTTATGTGATTCGATCCGGTAAGCAAATGAAACTGGAAGGGATCATGAAAGATGGTATCACCTATATTAAAGTGGTTGATTTCGAAAAATTGGGTTACTCTGTCACATATGAATATGATAAAGAGTGGGGTCTCCATACCGCTTATATCTCAAAATAGGCTCGCTAAAGGGGCAAAATCGAGAACTTGCACGTTTGTGCAAGTTCTCTTCGTTT
>JAQSXD010000291.1 GCA_029266295.1 Bacillota bacterium
TCTTTTTTAAATTTTTTTGCAAGCTTCTTGGCAGTCAGGATTCCGGAGTATCCAGCTCCAACTATCACGATTTTCTTTCCCATGTTTTTCTCCTCATAATTTATTGGTACAAATTTCACGTTTTGCATCAGCCAAAGGGGTAACCAACAACTACCTTCCATCAGATGCTATGTATCATGAAAAGGCTTCAGCAATGGCTATATCTCAACGTTTAAAACTATGCTCTTCTGTTGAATAAAGTCATGTGAAGCAAATAAAAGTCGCGGAATAGCATGACTCCGCGATATTAATATACCCTAAAAGCTTTTGTTTAAACAATCACAAACTTTTATATCGTATGAAATTATTATACAACATTTTAGTAATCCTTACGAACACCAAATTCTGCCGACTCCACCCATTCCTTTGGACGGCTTACCAGCTCAACAAGCTGCTCCATTACCTTGAAGTGATCTTGTTCCTGCTCAATGATAAATTCAATAATCTCCCGGTCCTTCTCATTGCTGGTTTCCTGAAGCATTTCGGTATAAAGCGCAATGCTTTTTCTTTCATTTTCCAGCGCAGCAGTATAAGCATCCATTGCATCCGGCGTCACCTTAATCAAATCCTTATATGCACCAATCTCCATAAACAGATTTTTTATTTCTGCATATGTATCAACCAATTCATAAGGCAGAGTTTCCGCTTTGTTTTTCAGGATTCTCGCATGGATACTCTCTTCCTCGGCAAGGGTATGAAAAATCGATTTCAAGCCACGGTCAATTGTATTCTCAGCCTGCTCAAGATAGAATCTTTTACCGTCCATCTCTAGGTTAATTGCAAGTTCTATGCTGTTCATGAGTTCTCACCTTTCATAATTTTCGAATTTTTCAGTCTATTCAATCTCATTATAACAGAATGTTCGTTTAATACAAGAATTTTTACAGAAAAAAGCAGCTTCATCAGCAGAGCCTCTGAAACCGCTTTTTTCTGTACTGTTGTATATGATATTTAATGTGTGAGGGCTGAAGTAAGCCGCCGCATGCCTGGCGGGTACCCTGCTGCGGCCGATTCATTCATCTTTATGCTTATTCTTTCCCTTTGCTGAGTTTTTATTCGGATTATTTTTCAGAATCAGTCGGGATCATTTTTTCGGAATCAGATTGATTTCATCAAAACACAAAAGATCGTTGTATAGGGCCTGATTTTCTTGGAAAAATAAGTGAAGCAATCGCACCGCTATAAAAAGGTCACGAAAACAGCAGTACGCAAAAGGAGGTTTTTATGAAACTGGATCAACAAAAATATTTAAAATTACCGCCCGAGTCTTATTGGATCGCATCATCCAGAGAAATAGCAGCCGAGTATCCGGCATTGAAAGAAGATACAAAAGTGGATGTCGTCATTGTGGGCGGAGGAATTGCGGGAATCACCTGTGCTTATCTGCTGAAAAAGGAGGGGCTTTCTGTTATTCTTCTTGAAGCTGGCATTCTTGCAGGAGGAACAACCGGACATACAACAGCAAAAATTACTTCTCAGCATCATTTGATCTATCATAAATTGCTCAAACAGCTGGGAACAGAACTGGCAGAGCAATACGCAAATGCTAACGAGACTGCCCTAAGAGAAATCAAGACACTGATTGATGAACTCAGCATATCCTGTGACTATATTCCTCAGCCAGCAATCATCTACACGGAGAAGGATGAAAAGGTTTCCATGCTGCAGGATGAAATGAAAGCCGCAGAAAAGCTGGGACTCCCTGCTTTTTATCAGGATACGATTCCCTTTCCGTTCACAGTGAAAGGTGCTCTTCGGTTCGACCAGCAGGCGCAGTTTCATCCGCTGAAATATTCACTGAATCTGGCAAAGGCATTCGTCAGAAGCGGTGGTCAAATCTATGAAAAGACTCGAGCGGTTGAAATTGAAAAAGATACCGCCTATACTTTGATCACTGAAAATGGATGCCGGATCGATACGGATCAATTGATTATTGCAACGCACTATCCTTTCTATAACAAACACGGGATGTATTTCACAAGAATCTATCAGGAGAGGTCTTACGTTACTGCAATCAAAGCTACAGAGCAATTTCCAGGAGGAATGTACATCAACGCAGAAGATCCTGTTCGCTCCCTCAGAAGTCTGAAAACAAATTCAGAAGAATTGATTCTAATCGGAGGGGCGCGTCACAAAGCAGGGCAATGTGATAACACATTGGAAAAATATAAAGAATTGCTGGATTTCGCCACACCCTATTATTCTATTTCTAATGTACCGTTTCACTGGTCTGCACAGGATTGCATGACCATGAGCGGCCTTCCTTTTGTAGGAAACTATACGGAAGACACCCCAAATCTATACATCACAACAGGTTTTGGCAAATGGGGCATGACAAACAGTATGGCGTCTGCAATGCTGTTGAGAGATTTAATAATCAAAGGAGACAGCCCCTGGAAAGAAGTCTACGATCCCTCCAGAAAAACAAAGATACAGACGGCAGTCCATTATATGGCGGAGAATCTCAATACTGCCGAAAAACTCATCGGCGGTAAGCTGTCATCACCTCCGGAAGAAGAAGAGATCGATATTGCTCCGGGAGAGGGAAAGGTTGTCACCCTTTACGGCAAGAGAGTAGGTGCATACCGGGATGATGCGGGGATTTTGTATATCGTAAATACTACCTGCACCCATATGGGCTGTGAACTGAATTGGAACTCTGCGGAAAAAACCTGGGATTGCCCTTGTCATGGGTCAAGGTTTTCCTTTGAAGGGAAGATTATAGAAGGTCCTGCGGTAGAACCACTCACAATGGAACACGATGTTCACACGATTGGAAAGCTGTTAACCGAAGACTTTTGATCAAATACACGCTTGAGGTGATTTTGACAGTAATTTCAATACAAGAGGTGCGTAATAGCCGCACACTTCAAAAGAAAGGGCAGACAGCTCCTTGCGGAATACTGATCTACCCTTTTCCTCTTGATGTCGTACCTATTTTCTGCTCTATTTATGCGTGGCTTGCTTTCGGTTAAATCAAGCCAGGTGCTCTATGATACGCAATGTCGAGCAACTTGTTTTTATTGATTATGGTTCTTTCATATTTGCCCGAACAGACAGAACCCTTTGAATCTGAAGCCTCAAATCGAATCAAAACCGTATGAAGATCTACACTCTCAACCTCAAGATACAAGGTAATCACTTCCCCTACCAGAGAAGGATGTTCGTGATTCAGCTCAATTCTTTTGCCTACCGTAATAAAATCTGAAGGAAGCCGGCTGTCAAGCATTTCGGTGGAAGCATTGATCATCATTAAAAGGATGGAAGGTGTAGAAACCAGGTAGTCTAATGTGCCTTCATTACTTGAAGCATAGGCATCATTGGTTGTAGTTACCCTTGAATAGGTATAGGTAAGACCTTTCTCAATCTGATGTTTTATCATTTTCACATCTCCTTCTTCATCAATTTATCTTTTTTATTAGAGGCTGCAGAGCAGCCTACCTTCATTTATTTGGTTTCCCCTGATTCTTTTTTCGCCCGGCCCAGCCAGAGAATCACAGCGAGCCCGGCTGAGAAAGTCAATAAACAGGGCAGGATTTCATTTAAAGCCGGAAAACCCGGATAAACCTGTGCCAGTGACCCAAGCATAAAGCCTATGATCAGCATATACGTAAATTGGGGATGACGTTTCATTTCCCGTTCCAGAATTCCAGCTGTTAAAAAGGTACCTCCAAGAACCCCGATGGCCAAAGGCATCAAGTAAAGGAGATCAAGTTCCTTGATGGCAATCAGCGTAAGGTCATACATTCCCAGCATCAACAGGATGTATGATGCACTGATGCCCGGCAGGATTAAAGCAACTGCTATAATCACACCTGCAATCAACAGCATGGAAAAATTATATAGATCAAAATTAGTTGACAGCTGAAAGATGCCTTCCGGCAGGTACATCGTACTAATTCCCATAACCGCACCAACCACGGCAACCAGAATATTAACCGGCTTGATTCTCGACACCTTGACCTTACGGTATAAAGGAGGAATGCCCCCAAAAATCGCTCCGAGAAAGAAGAACAGCATGGGTTTCTGCCAAAGAGTAACAGCGGTGAGTAAAGGCCTTGAAAAGATCAAGATGCCTAGAATTCCTGCAACTCCGTAAGTTCCCAGCAGAATCGTATTTTCCTTGAGTTCTTTCCTAAAACAGCTGACCGCATGAATCAGTTCATCATAAATCCCAAGGATAATCGCCATGGTGCCTCCGCTTGCACCGGGAACGAGCATCGATGCCCCTATTACAAACCCCTTAATAAGCCTAATTGCAGCACTGTTGTAAATCGTCTTTGGTAATCCCATTTCTATCCCCTTTTGTAACCCCTGCAGATGAATCTATTCCATTTATTATATCTTATTCCGCCAATGGAAACAACCAAACCACCTTACTTTTTCTATCCTAAGTGAAAGTCTATTTCTTCTAAGGTCTGTCTTCAACAGCCTATTTTATCCGAAACCATCGCCCTGAGTTCTTGTATCTGACGATCAGAGCATTCGGGGCAGCCGGACAAGGGAAATGGAATTCCCATTTCATCATATTTTTCGTGGCACATCGTTCGAAACGGAAGTAATTCCAGCTTCTTATAATTTGAGAAGCTTTCTCCCAGACCTCGGATATGCAGGACTCTTTCAGCACTGTCTGTCAATCCGGGCACAATCACATGACGAATCCACATCGGAATTTTTTTCTCCTCTGCCAGTTTTAAAAATCGCATTACCTGATCCAATGTTCCTCCGCAGTGGCGCCGATATTCAACATTGTCGGCAAATTTCAGATCACACATCACCAGATCAGTGTATTTCAAAACTTCACGGGCGCCGGCAAGGCTCCCGGTTCCCGAGGTGTCGAGAACTGTATGAATTCCTTCCGCCTTGAGCCTTGCAAACAGCGCAGCGGTAAACTCCCACTGCAAGAGCGGCTCACCACCGGAAACTGTAATACCTCCCTGAGTGCCGAAGTACGGGCGGTATCGCAGTACTTTCTCTACAATCGCTTCCATTTCCCACTCCTCTCCCCTTGACGGATCCCAGGTTTCCGGATTATGACAATACACACAGCGCAGCGGACAGCCCTGCATGAATACCACAAATCGTATTCCCGGGCCGTCTGCAGCCCCCAGGCTCTGAAAGGAGTTGATTCTGCCTTTCATCACATTGCCTCATGGAAGGTTCTAGCGATGACCTCACGCTGCTGAAGCTTGGATAATTTATGGAAGTTAACCGCATACCCAGAAACTCTCACCGTTAGGTTTGGATGAAGCTCTGGATTTTCATAGGCCTCTACTAAAGTCTGTCTGTTCAAGACATTGACATTCAGATGATGAGCTTTCTGATTGAAGTACCCCTTCATAACAGAAACCAGATTGGCATACCGTTCCTCCTCTTC
>JAQSXD010000292.1 GCA_029266295.1 Bacillota bacterium
TAGGTTCTCTGAACATTTACACCTGATAGTGCCGCCGCACTTTTATTGCCTCCAACAGCGTAGATGTGCCTGCCAAATCTGGTACGTTGGGTGATAATATGGTAAATAATTACTAAAACTACAAGAATCAGTCCCGGGACGGGGAAGGATGTTCCTGGCCGACCTGTGCCGAAAATCCATGTCAGATAACCAATGGCAACACCGATCAAACCAATTCGGATCAGTACCGGCCAAAGCTCCTCTGTTGTTTCAGTCAGTTTTAAAGAACGGTTGTGCTTCAGCAGCTCTAAGTAAGCGACAGCTGCAATTGCAACGATTCCCAATAGCAGTGTTGAGTTGTTCATTCCTGTAAAAGTCGGACCCCAATCAGGCAGATATCCTGCGCCGAACACTTTCAGTTCCGACGGAGCAGGAACCGAGATCGACTTAGAAACCCAGATCACACCGCCGCGGAAAATCATCATGCCGCCCAAGGTAGTTATAAATCCGGGAATACCAAGCCGCGACAGCCAAAATCCTTGCCATGCTCCGATCGCAGCCCCAATCGCCAGGCTTAGAAGTACGGCCACCCACCAAGGCAAACCAAGATCTCGAGCAGTAAGAGCCATCACCATTCCAGAAAAACCGGCTACCGATCCAACGGACAGGTCAATCTGACCGATTACGATAACCATCAACATACCAATAGCCAATACCAGCACATAGGCATTGCCGGATATCAGGTTTTGAAAATTGGAGGAAGTAATCATTCTTCCCTCTGATGTAATATTAAAGATGATAGTAAGCGCTACCAAAGCAATCACCATACTGTACTGACGCAGTCCGCCGCCGAATACCTTCTTAATATATCTCATAATGCCTTCTTATCCTTTCCTGCTTCCACTTCCGCTCCAGAGGTGTTTGTCATCATTTTCATGAGTATCTCCTGATTGGCCTCCTCGCGGTCTATCACGCCCGTTATATTCCCTTCAAAAATAGTGTAGATTCTATCCGATATTCCAAGCAGCTCCGGCAGCTCGGAGGAAATAAGGATCACTGCTTTTCCTTGATCTGCCATCTCATGAATTAAGCGATAAATTTCGTACTTTGCACCGACATCAATCCCTCTGGTAGGCTCGTCAAGAATCAAAACATCCGGTTCTGTAAACAACCACTTACCCAAAACAACCTTTTGCTGATTTCCACCGGACAAGGTGGTCACCCCACGATCAACACTGTGGGTCTTGACGTTTAGTGAACGGCGGTACTCTTCGGCAACCTGAAATTCCCGTTCCAAATCGAGAAGCCTGCCACGCATAATTCCCTTTAAATTCGCGGCAACTGTTGTCATACGTATACTGTCTAACAGATTAAGTCCCAAGCTCTTGCGATCCTCCGGTACATAGGCGATGCCCTGCCTGATTGCGGAAGCTACCGAGGTAGCACGGACCTGTTTGCCTCTGACTTTCATCGATCCGCCAAGATAAATCCCGTAATTTTGCCCAAAGATCGACCTCATCAACTCCGTTCTTCCTGCACCCATGAGGCCAGCGAAGCCGACGATTTCTCCGGCTCTCACAAAGAAGCTGGAGTTTTTACACACCCGCCGTCCCGGGTTATTGGGATCTTCCACGCACCATTCAGACACTTCGAAGACGATCTCTCCCGGATTGGATTTGTGGACTGGATATCTGTTTTCAATGGAGCGTCCTACCATCGCGCGGATAATGCGATCCTCATCAACATGGCCCGCTTCTACAGAGTAGGTTTCCACAGTACGGCCGTCACGGATTACTGTGACTGCATCTGAGATGGTCGCAATTTCATTGAGCTTATGAGAAATCATGATGCAGGTGATATCACGGCTTTTTAAACCTCTCATCAATTCAAGCAAGTTTGCTGAATCAGCCTCGTTCAGTGCCGAGGTAGGTTCATCAAGAATCAGTAGTTTTACATTTTTGGAAAATGCTTTGGCGATTTCAACCAATTGCTGCTGCCCCACGCCCAGGTGTTTGATCAAGGTGCTTGGATCGATCGTAAGCCCAACCATCTCAAGCAGTTCTACCGTACGTTTCCTTGCCGCGTCCCAGTCAATCAACCCATGCTTTACAATTTCATTTCCTAGAAAAATGTTCTCAGTGATGGACAACTCCGGAATCATTGTCAACTCTTGGTGAATAATTGCAATGCCTGCACTCTCAGATTCCTTGATGTCTTTGAACTTCATCTCGCTGCCCATGTAGATAATCTTTCCTTGGTAGGAGCCGTGAGGATAAACACCGGAAAGGACTTTCATCAAAGTTGATTTTCCTGCGCCATTCTCGCCGCAAATTGCGTGAATGGTTCCTCTATGTACCTCCAGTGTCACGTCGTCAAGCGCGCGCACTCCAGGAAAGAGTTTGGTAATACCTTGCATCTGTAGAATTAAAGGATGTTCCATAACCACACTCCTCATACGCTTGCACCTTTGCAAGCAATCATCATATTTGATTCTTTGTAAAATTCAGTTGTTGCAGTCCCAGAGCAACGCCCTCTCGGTCATTGTCAAGGGTGATATGCCTGGCCAGCCTTTTTACCTCTTCTGGCGCGTTTCCCATTGCAAAGCTGGTACCGGTAGCCATCAGCATATCCACATCGTTATAATTGTCACCGAAGGATACCGTGGCTTCTATGGGAATTTGATAGTTTTTACATAAATATTTGACCGCACCAGACTTTGAAACAGCACCATCCATAATCTCAAGATACGTATCTTTGGATCGGTAAATGGATAACCCGGAGAACGCTTCCTTCAGTTCATTACTCAGTTCAGAAATCATCTCAGCTTCACCCATACACAATAGTTTATGGATCTGGGCTTTTTCCTGGATGAAATCAGAAATCCTTCCCTCTATGGGCACTGAAGTTGTAATTTTTTGTTCCTGCATAATCCATTTATGACGAATATTGTCTGTCAACCAGTCATTGCAACAATAAGCGCTGCAACAAATATGACTCCATCCGTTTTTAAGAAACGTATCAATACACATTGCTTTTTCCCGGTCTATTCCAAGGGTTTGGATGGGGCTCCCTCGCTCATTGAGGATCAGTGCACCGCTATAACATACAATGGGTGCTTTTATTCCCAATTCAAGCTGTAGTGGATAAATCCCTGAAGGCATACGAGCCGACACTAGGATAAAAGGGATTCCCCCATGATAAAGCTCCTGTATCTGCTGTTTGGTCCTCTGTGAAATTTGATGGTTGGAATCGATGAGTGTTCCGTCAATATCACAAAAGACCATCCTATATTGCATCGGATCAGAGGGAATCATTTTCCCGGCCCCCATTTACCAGCCGATGAAAACATGCTCGGCAGCTGCAGAACCTTGTTTGTTGCGGTGGCGGCTGCGCCATAAAGGGTTGGGTCTACCTTCAGATTCGATATCTTAATCTGGACTCGGGTGTGCAGTTCTGGAATAACACGCTGTTTTACCACTTCCAGAATCGTAGGCATCAGTAAATCTCCTCCCTGAGATACTACGTCGCCAATGATAATCACGTCAGGGTTATAGCCGTTGATCAGAGTCACACAGCCGTAACCAATATACTCTGCGATCTCTCGCACCACATCCAGCGCTTTTTGATTTCCTGCACGAGCCGCATCAAAAATTGCATTGCATGCGTCGCCACTTTGCAAGGTCTCACCACTCTTCAAATTTTCACTGGGCAGGCATTCCGGTACATATTTTTGTGCTTTCTTCCATAAGGCCGAAGCAGAACAATACATTTCAAGACAGCCATAGTTTCCACACTCACATCGCGGACCAAGAACATCTACGCTGACATGCCCAAGTTCACATGCAGAGCCCTGGACACCAAGAAAGAGCCTGCCACGCTCAATCATGCCGCAGCCAACGCCTTCTCCCACCAGAAAATAGGCAAGGGTATGCAGTGACTGTCCATGACCTCCAAAAAACCATTCCGCAAGTGCACCTGCATTCGCATCATGCTCAATAAAAACCGGTTTTTGAAACTCTTCTTTAAATTCTTCAATAAAATTGATCGTGTGCCAGGCAGACATACGGGTTACTACTGCAATACGCCCTTCATCCCGTAGGTACGGCCCTGGAACAGCAAGACCAATGGATACTACGTTTTCATACTTTTTCAGCATTTCGTGTATCTGTTTTTTCATGGCAGACAACACAGTTTGTGGAGTTTCATCAAGAGGAAACTTTGTTTCGGTTTGTGTGTACATTTTACCCGAGATATCAAACACACCCAATGCAAACATCTCTCTTGCAAACTTTACCCCGATAATCTGATGCCTGTCAGCATTCAGTTTCAGTCCGATGGAACGACGGTTATCACTGCTGCCTGTAATAATACCTACCTCGGATACAATGCCCATTTCCATCATTGAAGCAACTATCTTGGTAATAGCCGCTTGGGTAAGTCCCGTTTGTCTGGCAATATCCGCTCGGGAACATACTTCCTGTTGCTGCAATATTTTCATAACAGCGGAGCGATTCATTTCCGTCAGATCACTATTGTTTTTTCCTGTGGCACCTCTCATTTTGCTCGCCGTCCTTTTTTTTATTTAGAGTTACTTAACTCCGTTAATACATTTACTATGTTAATAGATTAATCTAATTGCATATATATGTCAACTGTTTTTTGTTAAGGTTCTCATTTTATCTCAAATACAACGTTTTTCAACGGTTTGGAGTCAAAACATCAATAGAAATAACAGTCAAAACTATGGCTAGATCAAAAAAATGCTACAAAAAACAAGTACCCCAAAGGATACTTGTTTTTTGTAGCATATTTGATAGATTTTAATAAATGACTGCTTTGCAAAGGGTCTCTGTTGTAATGTTATAGAAATACAAGGCATTGCCTTCCACAACAATGTTGCTGCCGCAGTCAGAAGTCTTAAATACAGCCTTTCCAGATTGATCAAAGACCATGATCCGGTATTTGGATTTTTGCGTCTCCTTGAATGTGCAGGCCAGATACTCTTTATTCTTCCCTGTGATGCTCATTGTGATTGCTTCAGCCTCTGGGTTTAGGCTCTGATTGCTCCCCATTTGATGCAAAGACCCGTTGCTTAGATAATAAATGTGATCTCCGATTACCGCGAAACTCTGATCCCAAGTCAGTTCACTTTTGAAGCTTCCCATAAAGGTTTCTGCGCCATCAATAAGAGAATGCTTATAGATACTGTAAGTACAGTCCCCGCCTTCACCGTTTGCAGACATGTAGTAAAGCGTATCTCCTACAATCTGCGCTGTAATTACCTTATCTTTTGACTGACTAACCCGGCTCACAGCATTGGTTGATACATCCACTTTATATACCGCCGGGTCATCTGTTATGTAACCACCCCCGCCTTCCTGGGAGCCGGTAACATTTGAGGCTCTCACATATAGTTCATTTCCGATCATT
>JAQSXD010000293.1 GCA_029266295.1 Bacillota bacterium
ATGAAATTTTACTGATTGATTTGATTTTTAATTACTTTTTTTCCAAGCTCCGGCAAAGCTTTCGACGGAAGATTGCCATAGTCTACAGTATCGCTTAATCCTGCAATTTCTTCTTTCCCTAGCTGGACAAGGGTCTTTGAAATCATATTTCCGACATCTCTTGATTTCATGTTTCCAAGGTCTACATTATTGTCTGTCATTTTTACAAACCTCCTTCTGTATTTTATTTTTGCCGAAATATTGCAGGTTATGAAAGGATGATTCAACCAAATCAGAAAAGAATAGAAAATAAAAAAAAACAAATACTTTAAACAGGAGGTGATTTTTACGAATAATTCAGAATCATTTGAGCACAATAAAGCCAGCAGAGATAACTTTAGAAATATTCAAGACTTTGCTGCAGCTCAGTTCCCTTCTGAGGAAACTCAACGGGAGAGAAAACGGCAGCAGGATATTCAAAACCGAGAAGACCGGGATAATTTCAAAAACATCGCAAATTTCACTGATACGTTTCTAAGCAGTACAAAAAGAAGCTGAGTGGAGCGATAGCGATCATAGCATCTCATTTCCATTCATTGATAGTAAATCATTTACTATAAATTATAACTGAATAACAAGAACAGAAGCAGTTGAACAGACTGCTTTTTGTTTTACTGCGAATAATCAACTCAATGCCGGGCAAAATGACTAATAAAGAAATCAGTAAGGATGTGATCATATGAACAGCTTTAAGGGAATAACTTCTCATGAAATTTACGACATTCATCAGTTATTGACAAGAAAAACAGTCTCTGCAACCAAGTCTTTCTCAATGTCCAAATTGGTTAAGGATGAAGAACTAAAATCAATTCTGCAGCAGGATTACTCCTATGCAAAAGAACAGATCAAGGAACTTGAGCGACTTCTTCAAATGTCTGCACGATCCTCCTCGGCCAGCGGAAACAATCTAAAATCAATACAAACCTCTGAACTGGCATCTTCAGGGATATTAAAAGAAGTGAAAGAGAAAGAGATCCCCATCAAACAAAACTAATTACACGATTAAAAAGTTAAAAGTGGAATCGTTGGCTGAAGCTTCACTGGCTTAGCCTACTGTAGAACACAAGCTTGAAAGGAGAATAGCGTAATGAAAATAATTCAAAATCTGGCTGGACTGGGAGATATGAGCGAACAGATCATAGCTACAGATTTTCTTCTGAATGCGAAAGCAACGGTCAGAGATTATGGTACCATTTTATCTGAATCTTCTTCTCCGGAAATAAGGCAAGTACTTCGAAAACAGCTGGATGCCGCAATCGCTATGCAGGAGCGAATTCAAAAATATATGACAACACGAAACTATGATCAGGTTTATAATCCAACTGAATTGATCCATTCCGGCAGAAAGAACGGCAGCACTTACATGGATTTACAATAAAAGATGCATATCATATCTTCCTACAGCATATATTAGAAATCGGTTGTCCTTCTGGGATGCCGATTTTATTATTGCCGGAAAGGGAGTGGTAGTCTTGGAAGAGAAGGATAAAGCCTTTGAGCTGTCAGATGAGGTAATTAACGAATGCCTCATTTTGCTGTAAAAATTACGCACAGCTTGATTCCCGGATTGCTGCCGGTATTCCCGGCGGCTTTTTATTTGTGCGAAGCAGGAGGCCGCCGGAACCCAAATCTCTCCGGCGGCCTATCATTTTAATCTCAATACTTGTCATAACCTGATTCGTCAAGAGATATGCGCTGTTCTGAGGAAAGCACTGTTTCTGAGTTGCGATCGATTTCCGCAAGCCTTTGCATTCCGAAGTTTGACCTCAGTTCTTTTCTCAGCTGGAATCTTCCCATCATCTGCTTCAGTAGTTCCGCTTGGCTGGACAACTCTTCACTAGCCGCAGCACTCTCCTCCGCTGTAGCCGAGTTGTTCTGAACAACCATGGAAACTTGTTCGATCCCTTTGTTGATCTGAGCGATTCCCGACGCCTGCTCATTGGAAGCCGAAGCTATGTTCTCGACAATGCCCGCAGCCTTTTCGATTCCTTCCACAATTTCAACGAGAGCGGCAGCGGTATCGTCAGCAATCTTTGTTCCTGCCTGTACCTTATGGATGGAGCCTTCAATAAGACCGGTGGTCTCTCTGGCAGCCTCTGCACTTCGAGCGGCTAAGTTCCTCACTTCTTCTGCAACCACGGCAAAGCCCTTACCGTGCTGTCCCGCTCTAGCAGCCTCTACCGCAGCATTCAGTGCAAGGATATTCGTTTGAAACGCTATATCATCAATGACTTTGATAATTCTGGATATGCTGGCAGATGAATCGCTGATTTCCACCATGGATTTCAGCATGCTCCGCATTTGTTCATTTCCTTTTACGGCATTATTTCTTGCAGCTCCTGCCAGTTCGTTGGCTTCGCTCGCATCGATCGCATTCTGCCTCGTTTGGGAGGCAATCTCTGCAATGGATGCAGTCAATTCCTCGATCGAGCTGGCCTGCTCTGTAGAACCCTGAGAGAGTGTCTGACTTCCGTCTGAAACCTGTCTTGATCCGGAGGCAACCTGTTCCGCGGCTTCGTTGATATCGCCCATCACCTCACTCAGAGTCGTCAAAATATGGTTCAGCGAGTTCTTGATTTCTATGAAATCGCCCCTGTAATCCGCAGTGATGGAAAGATTGAGATTCCCGTCCGCCATCTGCGTCAACACACCGGAGATTTCACTTACGTAGCTTTGGATGATATGTATGGTTTCATTCAGAGTATTCTTAAGAACTGCGTGATCACCTTTGTAATCCCCCCTCACGCTGGAGCTGAGGTTTCCATGAGAAATTTCCGTTAAGACAGCCAGTGCTTCGTCTACAGGAGCAATTACTGCGTTGAGGGTAGCATTGATTCCGTCGATTACCCTGGAATACTCACCTTTAAATTTACCGGAATCACCTCTGGTGTCCAGCTTACCCTCGATGGCAGCAAAAGACAACATGGACGTTTCTTCGACAAGGGCATTGATATTCTCCAGCATGATAATGATGGCAGGCATCAATGTGTCGTTTTCGCTTCGTTTTCCGATTTTCTTGAATTCCGGCAGTTGTTTTAAATCCCCTGCAGCAATGTTGTTCAATGCATCGATAATCGTATTAATCCGCTCTGATACCATGTTGACAGATTCAGCAATTTCTGCATAGATTCCCTGATGAACACCCTCCACTTTTCTGGTGAAATCATTATATTTCATAGCTCCCAGTACATCTCTGCCCTCGGCTAATCCGCCGAGACCGTCAATACAGGAATTGATACTGTTCTTGATATCATCAAAATCACCGTAATAAACTTCCGTGATTCTTTCCGGGATTTCTCCCCTGCCGATCCGATCCATGCAGGAGGCTGCAACCTGAAGTGGATTCACAACCGAATCAAGCGCACCGTTCACACCTCCGACAATTCGGGAGTAAGAACCCTTGAGCATGCTGACATCTGCTCGATAGGAGAGGTCTCCGTCTGCTGCGGCACTCGTCAGCTTCTCTGTTTCGGAAAGCAGCGTATTCAAGGATTCTCTCACCATATTCAGGTGATTGATTAATACGCCGTAATCTCCTTTGTAAAGATTCTCAAGTTCTGTCAGTTCATCACCGTTTGCCATATGTTCTATGAACCCCAGAGCAATATTTAACGGTTCAACAATTGCATCGAGTGTATGATTGAATCCGGAAATGATATCCTGATAGCCGCCTTTGAACCGCTCTGTATTCCCACGCAGCGAGAGATTTCCTTCAGCGGCACCACGGGTAAGAATCTCCGCTTCTGTTACCAGGCTTTTCAATTCCAATACAACCTTGCTCATACTCTGGGACAAAATGTCTGCTTCTGATTTGGGAATAATATCAATGGACAGATCCCCTTCTGAGATCTTTCTCGCATGTTCCGATTGCTCTCTTATGTTGTCCACAATCTTTTCAAAGGCGTCCGTTAAAACACCAACTTCGTCCTGCGAAGTCCTGATCAGCTTTACATTCGTATCTCCGACAGCCAGCTTTTCAGCAACGGCAGTCAGAGCTACAATCGGCCTGGAGATTCTTTTTCCTGTGAGGTACGCAGCAATGGTGCCCAGTGCGATTACTGCCAGTGCCGTCAGGATAACCGTGATCAGCAGATCTTTCATCAACCGCTGATTCTCCGCTTTGAAACCGTCGGATATGACCTGTATATTATCGATGTAGTTTCCGGTTCCGATTTCCCATTGAAATGGCTCAAATAGATAAGCATAGCCCCTCTTTAACGAGGCTTCCTGTTCACCGGGCTTCGGAAAGGAATAATCCAAATATCCGCCGCCTTCCTTGGCGATTTTAATAAATTCCTTGATCACATATTTCCCGTTCACATCCTGAAACTCGATTCGGTTGGTTCCCTCTGTTTCATTGCCAAGAAGCACAACATTCTCGCCTTCCAGTGTATCTGCCCAGAAATAGCCGTTTTCTCCGTACTTCATATCACGCAAGGTATCAGCACCGAGCTTCTTTGCCTCCTCGAGGGTGATTTCTCCCTTCTCATATCTGCTATAGACGTGTTGCAATATGGACACGGCACCTTCGACTTCAGATTTGATCAGTACGTCATAATCATCATTCAGTACCTTGTTGATCGCAAGTAAATTATCGTTTGACTGCTTCATCAAATTAAAGGTGAAAATTCCTCCAACTGTGATAACAGAAAAAACAGTGATCAAGACAGCACTGATGATAATCTTCGTACTGATCTTATTGATCTTTTCCATTTTTCTTCTCCTTCTCTATACACATACACCCACAGACGTAACCTCAACCCAATGTTCGCTATTTACAGGTGTACTTATTTATCGATCTGATTCGACAAAACTTTAGTAGTTTCAAATATTTTCCATGCAGAACTTCAGCCTTATCTTACGATTTTAAAACAAATCATGGATAAAAAAGGCATTAAACTATCAGTTTTTAGAACAGCAATGCATGGTCAGATTTAGAATTGCAATACAAAACCAAACTTTAGATAGCATGCAAAACCAGACTTAGGATAGCAATGCAAATATTGCTTCACATATTACCTTTCAATCGGGATATCTTATTAATGAAGGAAGGTGATGTTTTAATGAATGCATCAGTTGAAACTCCACCCGAACACTTAAGCGACCTTAAGGTCGAATTCGCCAATGAAACCGGATCAGATATGTCTCAGTATAACAAGATGGATAAGGCCAATTTAACTTCACGGCAAAATGGTTATGTAGGAGGCTATATCGGAGGAATCATGACGAAAAAGCTTACAGATATGGCAAAAGCACAGCTTAATGGAAACAGGTCATAATCAAGTAAGCCAATCATAAGAATCCGGCAGAAATCCTTCTGCCGGATTCATCCATTTTATCAGCATTTAC
>JAQSXD010000294.1 GCA_029266295.1 Bacillota bacterium
GGCACCAATATTGAAGATCGCAGCTGGTCCCAGTACCCATACAATATATCCGTTATCCCGATCGTGACGCAGAAGTTCAACCAAATTATTATAGTCCACATCGAAGGAGGTTTCTCTGGATCTTCCGCTCCGAAATGCAAAGGTATCGATTTGATTTTCCTGGGTTTTGAACCCTGCGCTATATAAGTAGATCCCTTGAGAACCGTCGTCAATTCTTCCTGTAATTACAGTTTCACCTATTTCCAGCCGCCTGAATTCCTTAGCTTCCAAGCTGCCGTCCGGATGGATTACCGGAACGCAATCCATTCTCGTATGAGCGAGCAAAACCCATTTTCCTTCTATTTTATAATACTCTGGATACATAGATGTCGCATGATAGTGATCCGGTGCGACTCCCTTCATTTCAACTTTGCTGGTTGATGCATCAGGTGCGTTTAAAAACTTCTCCTGATTAAAATCCGGTGTTATATATTTGGGGATACGAAACATTTTTGTGGCCTCCATTGATCATCATTAACATACATCTTATCAGAAATTTTTATAGAATGCAAATTATTCAATAGGAACATTCTTTCCTTATCAATATCCCTTATTATATGAAAAGAATGCCAACCTTTGATACAAGATCAAAAAAAGGCATTCTTTCTTATAAAATCATGTTAATAACCCATTGCAGTAGCCGCTTTGGCCCCATTCAAATCGATCTGCATGTGTATGTAAGACAGCGACTATTTTATCGGTTCGACGATAACAAACGGCTGAAGCTGGTACGGTTTTGGTGCCACAGCTCTGTCTGACCACATGTAGAACCATCGTTCCGCTGGATAATAGTAATATCCGTCCTGCCAGTGATCGGAGGTATCGTATGGATCAGCAAAGATGATGGTATCATCACCAATCCCAGGGGTTCCGTTGGTATCATAGCCGATGATTGCCTGCCAATGACCATCCCAGTCTCCCCATTCTACCATAATGGGTCTGTTGGCCTTGAGGTTTCCAACGATCCACTTTACAAAATAGGAATCCTTCGCATCATCAACCCAGTTTTCTGTGTTTGGATCATTATCAGAAGCATACAAAGCGACGGAATTGAACGTACCGGGCAAATTGCCCCAGTCATTTTCCGGTGAACTGTAGTCCCCTTTTGGAATCAGGTCCGATTCGGTATAATTGGCTTTGTAGCTGGATTGTACCACTTTAAAACCTTTTATCTCGTTAAAGAACTTGATGATATCATCTACGGAGGTCCCGTACTCCGGGAAATTGTTGGCAGAACCGGGTTTAGAACCTGAGACTTCAAGATCAACACCAGCACCTGATTTTACCGCAATATCCCACTCGCTGTATTCACTGACTCCGAAATGTTCAAGAACCGTAAGGATTGTTGCACTGCCGCAAGACCACTCTGCAGTCTGTTGGAAGGTTTTGAACTTACTGATGATGGTAAGCTCATCATTGGATTTCATGTTGTAAAAGTCAGGGCTCACATAATATTTGGAAGCAGCGTGATCGCCTGCATTGTCATAGGCGTCTGCTCCGCCATACTCATCAATATTGGTTTTTGGTGCAATTGTGGCTGGTTTTGCTTTCTGAACCGACTGCGATGGAGCGGTTGCAGAACTTTTCGTATCAGATGCAGTGACAGCTGCTGCTTCTACAGTGACAGTAGCTGACTCTGCAGAGACAGTTGCTGATTCGGTAACGATCTTCGTTTTTAGTACCTGTCCCGGATAGATCAAATTGGGATTCTTGATCTGGTTCAGCTCGATCAACGTCTGAATCGAAACATTCTGATCCTGTGCAATCTTCCAGAGCTTATCACCGGATTTCACTGTATAATCAGCAAAGGCAGTCCCTGCTGAGAATGATAAAGCCAGAATGATCGTCAATAAGTAAACTACGATTTTTTTCATGGATTCCCTCCTCTTTTTCTGGCACGACCAAGATGCCATTTTCGCAATATTTTGAATTGTATATATTCTACTGATACTCCAGGCAAAATACAAGAGAAAAATAAAAATACCGCTCATTATCTTAATGCGATAATGAGCGGCAGTTAATATCGGCCTTTTGAACTTGAATAGGATTCATCTTGTTCATCAATTAATGGAGCCCCATATTAATCCTTTTCTTCATAATATGCGCTTTGATATCACTGGCTGCCTTTACCGGATCATCTCCCAGTGCTACCTTTCCACCTGTCAGCGTTTCCACATCTTCTGTCAGAAGTTTTACAAGGTTTGGCGCTCCTGTAATAAACGGTGTTGGGGACAGGTGGGTATATGCACCATAAGCGATCGCAAAGAGCGCGTCGATGGTTGCCTTCTGTTCCATCCACTCAGGAGCGGTAACTGCAATGGGCAGATCCGGGATATCCACGCTTAAATGCTCCGCCAATGCAGTAACCAGCATAGAGATTCTGCCGGTATCGGTACAAGTACCAAAACTTAGGACAGGCGGTATATTCAAAGCTCTGCAAACGCCTTGCAGTCCTTCACCGGCCAGTTCCACCGCATCCATATTACAAAGACCGGCAACCTCAAGTGCATGGTTGCCGCAGCCTCCTGCAACCACCAAGATATCCCCCTTGATTAATTCTTTTGTTATGGTAACGGTATTCCAGTCCTGAGGTCCGTTTCTCAGGGTAGAACAGTTTGCAAGCGCTACAATCCCTTTGATTTGACCTTTGGCGATTACGTCTACAAGATTGTTCAGATCATTGCCGATGGCCCCAAGTACAGCTTCTGTTGAAAAGCCTGCGATTGCTTTCGTTACATGTTTGGGAACCATTGGTTTGATCTTGCCATTTCTCTTTTTAAAGTTTTCTATGGCAACCTGAATGCATTTCTCCGCCATTTCATCCGCCTTTTCAGGATAGTATGGCATATTATGCTCCGTTCCCGGTACCCCGATGATAGTACTTACACTAATGAGTGCTACCTGATATTTTTCCGCATATTGATCAATTGCAGGCGGTGAACAGTTTTCTTCCATTACCAGCGCATCTACAGTCCCTGTGGCAAGGAACGGCTCGATGGACAGCCAATTTCCCATAAGGCCTACAAAGACATCGTCCACCTCAAACCTTTGAAGCAGCTCTTGACCGGTCTCGATGGAGCCGATGATACGCAGTCCCTTTGCACCAGCCGCTTTTGCCATTTCCTGATATTCCGGTTTTTTCGCCTTTTGCAGCGTGGCAACACCGATCCATGGCTGATGGCCATTGAAAGCAATATTGACATAGTCAGGATCCATAATCCCGAGGTCCACATTTACTTCATGGGGGGTTGGCGTTCCAAACAGAATATCCTGAGTCATTTCCAAGCCGATTTGCGCAGTGTATATGGTCGAGAGCCCTAGCCTCAGGGCTTTTTTGGCAAGGGACACATAGTCTCCGTCCACGTTAGTCAGGCAGCTTGCAATAGAATTTTCCACTTCATGCTGAACTCCTGCCGGATAGATATTCAAATCTCTCCAAATGGGCTTTCTCTTCGTAGGAGCAAACAGCTCTACCATTTTGCTGCTGTCATCTGGAGTAACTTTGAGTTCTTTATCAAGAAATTCAGCCAACTGGACAGCCTGCTGATTGATATCCTGGTTGGTATCAATTCCTACCGTGTTGCAAAACCACTTCAATTTTCCGGCATCGGTAATCTGATAGGGAGTTTTTCCTTCACCCGTAGCCTTAAGCGTTCGAAACGCTTCATATGCATGGTGGCCATAGGTCGCCGCACCCATGATATTGCGGATCAGCATGTTTCTCATTGCCATTCCGTCTGGCCCGATACCGCAAACCCCTTTGTCTGCTCCAGATTTTTCGTTGATTCTGCAAGGACCCTGTGTACATAACCAGCAGCTCATCCCTTGCAGGCAGAAACCACATCGGATTTTTTCCTGGGGGTCCCATCTGGAAAACACGCTGGAAAGTCCATCATTCCTGATTCTGATCAGCATTTCCTCCACTGAATCATGATAGCTTACCCGTTCCCCCATATTGTTTGATACTTTTTCCGTCATAACATCCTCCTGGAATTTTTGTTCATTTTACTCCAGTTAGTATGTTCATTTCTAAGCGGGATTATTATGGAAATCCTAATTGAATCCAAGAGATACAGCTTTCATTGGAAAATTCCATGTTACAGTAATTCGTCCGGTTCAAGAACGTCTTTATATTCAGCAATGAGATAGTCAACCATTAGTCCGTAGCTTCCGGCGCCTTTCGATTGCGCATTCGCTAAAAGATATGCATTGTTGACGTAACGGGCCATATCTCGGTAGATGACAGGTCCTTCCCTGTTTTGCTCTCCGATATAGCTCAATTGAATCCGCACAAGTTCAGGCAGTTTCTCGTAGGTATCATAATATTGTTCAATTGATACAGCTTTTTTCAGAGCATTTAAAGAATAGGTTAAGGCATGAAACGCTCCACTGTATTGAAAGGCTGGCGAAGGGGAATCCTTGCTTGCCAGATACGCGATAAAGTTTGCATCCTCTTCACGCATGTACCCTTTCAAGTGTGCAAATTCATGACACATTGTAAAAGGAACGAGAAACGAAGTCATATCATTGTTATAATTGGCCTCCATTGTAAAGGGTGAATAGATTCCTTCGATGCCCATCATGGACATCAGCTTTGAGAAATAGATCGGCTTTGGGTTTGGATAATAACCTGAGAGTGATGGTTCTCTGTCCCCTAAATTTTTCATTGCCGCAATCGCTTCCGTTCCGATTGAGTCCATATCATTTAAGGATTGTAAACTGCTGGTCCACTCTGGATTATCCATCAGCACGATCATCTGCTCAGACAACAAGATGCAAAGCGTTTCAAGCTTTGCTACCGAAACAGCTTCTACCGGTCGTTTTAATACAGTACCAATGTCATCTCTATGATAATTGATGGAACAGGTCAGCGTATACGTCAAAATCAACGCAGAAATAAGCAGCATTCCCTTTTTAAGCCCCGTAAGGATAAACACTTTTTGCTTTCCATTATTTATGTATAATCGCCAAATACTCATGAATATAAAGTAGACAGCGGCAAAAACAGCCATAAGAATCCCGACCTCAAATAGCGACATCGGCCATGGAGAAAAGATTCTTCCAAGTGTTTCTGGAAAAATCGGATAGATATTGAGCGCATACCACTGAGCAAACCCCTTGTGGTATCTTGAAGCTAGCATTAAGATCACCGAAAACAGAATCATGCCCGCTGAAATTTGAATTCCAGTATCTCTGCTGATATTGTGTATGAGCGTACGTATTCTATTCCGCATTTATGTACCTCCGTTTTAACAGAGATGATCTCTATCCAGTAATATAAAACAATTGATTTTAAACACAGTTCTAATACTACTATGATAAAGAATATTACCCAAAGTTTCATTAAG
>JAQSXD010000295.1 GCA_029266295.1 Bacillota bacterium
CGTATAATTCGCTATTCCTTTTCGGAGATTTCTTTTTCTTATAACTGCTATCCTTATAAAAAGGAGGTGACCCCTTTGAAAAAACGAAATGATGATCAAGCCAAGCATAGCTCCGAACAGTATAAAAGAATTGCCAACTCAAAAGGGAACAAAGCCCTGCACCGGACTGTGCGTGGAAATGATAAAAGCGAATTTTCTCTTTCCAAACGCATCACAAACCTGCTGTTTGCGGGCACTGTGCTAGCAGGGAGCATGTTCTCTATCCCAGCAACAGCGGGATTCGCTGATGCACAGTCACTGAACGATAATGGCTTTCCAGTTCTCAACAGTACATCAGAATATGGTCACGGCGCTAAGGGGGGTGGCAGCAGTCGAAAAGAAAGCTCTGCCGATTTCTCTCCCCCCTCTGCAGACTCAGAGGGCAAATACCCGTCACTTGCGGAATATATCGGCAAGCTTTTCTGCACAGCCTGCGGCAAGCACTGTCCACTAACTGCGCCTCAGTGCGGAATCGGCAGTTCCCAGTATCAGCAGGCTGCTATGCTTTATGAGAATACTGTATCCTCTGCTTCTGTGCAATCATCTAACCTCACCGACAAAACCGATGTAAATACCACTCTGGATCATTCTCAAAGCGATAATAGTGATGAGGCTCTACAGAATTTCTTGAGTGGCCTCATCTGTACCGGTTGTGGCCGACACTGTCCCCTCACTGCACTGCAGTGCAGCAGAGGAAACGTCTATTTGGAACAGGCAAAAGTAGATTTCGCTGCCCAGCAGGGGGCAGAATCCACTGCGCAGACTACAAACTTGCAAGCTGATCAAAAAAACGCAGAATCATACTTACTGGAAAATGTCATGGAGTATGCACCCTTTGGCGGTCTGATGGTAGGTGGCGTGTTTTACAGCATTGAACTCTTAAAGAAAAAGAAAGCTTCAAATGATTCACCAGATAATTTATGGAGG
Source organism: Bacillota bacterium (assembly GCA_029266295.1). Taxonomy (GTDB): domain Bacteria; phylum Bacillota; class Clostridia; order Peptostreptococcales; family Anaerovoracaceae; genus Anoxybacterium. Next base: position 967 of record JAQSXD010000295.1, read on the forward strand.
TGAAATGATGCGACACAAGTTAATCCAGTCTATTAGACTACTCATCCAAATCTTGTTTATGGTAGGACTGACGACCAGCCTGATTGGCGGCTTCATGAACATCTGGCCCGGCATCCTAATTTCCATATTCTTTCTGTCTGCCATCGCCGGTAATTTCTATTGTGGATGGATCTGTCCCTTTGGCTCCATACAGGAATGGCTTGGTAAGCTGGGCTCTCTCTTTATGAAACAAAAGCTCCATATGCCAAGAAAATTCCAACAGGTACTGCAGTTTTCCAGATACCTAGTGTATGCCTTCCTCTCTCTCAGTGCAGCCATGGGCATTGCTGGTGCCTTATCTCAAAGCAGTTCCTTTAATTCCAATTACTACTTCCTTTCTCTTTCCAACGCTGATAACATATTACAACTCAGCCAGCTTGTCAGTATCCCTGCCATGGTCTTTATGACCATATATCTTGTCACTGCATTATTCTTTGATCGTCCCTTCTGCAACTATCTCTGTCCAGACGCTGTGAAGTACTCTTTGCTCAGCTTTATGCGTGTGTTCACCATCCGTCGCAATTCAAACCACTGTGTTGGCTGCAACAAGTGCAGCCACGCTTGCCCCATGCAAATTGATGTGGCGCATGCCCACAACCTGCGAAATGCCAACTGTATTCACTGCATGCAATGTGTTGCATCCTGTCCAATTAAGAATACTCTGAGCTATGGTTTCTGCAAAAGACAAACACCAGAAATCTCAACCTGTGAGGAAACATATAACCCAGCTTCTATATGTAAACACAAAACCCTGTAATCATTACAATTACAGGGCTTTCCTTTATGGGTTGTGCGGCAATGGTTACGATTCTTTCTTTAATAAATAGCCATAGGTTCTCACAGCTTATAACGTCCACGACGGAAATATAGTGGAAACGCTTTTTCTCCTCTGCAACGCTTTCGAAGCGAGATCATTGTTGCCTCACCTTCTCCTAAACGATAGACGAAATTCGGCAAATAAACATAATGGGAAGTTCTAATCAGTGTTAAAGTTACCTCACTTACTTATTTCCTAAAAGCGTTTTGCATACCCACATCGGCGGCAAAGCTCCTCGCTAGGTTGTCGTGCCGAAAAGCCTTTGTAAAGTGACTGTGCACGGTCACCAGACAGAATTTGAGAAAGGTTCTTAATAAAGCAGACGCTTTTGATCGCCTCATTTTGGTAAACGGCATTTTCCTACTCATAACTTTCTTATCCATGATTTGCCGCGCTTGCCGCCGCTGCGCTTCCGGCAACAGCCGCGCACATCGCGGCTTGCTGAGCCACGAGTAGGGAAACCGTGCCGTTTAAAGCCGCTGTCTGCATGGCACCATTCTGAATGAAATCCTTTTGGGCGAGAATCCCGGCATACATCAGGCGCTGCTTGCCGGTAACACCACTGAAAAAGCCAAAGCCCTTTTGGGCGGATAGCCATCCGTCGATTTCAATTAGTTTAGCGATAATTTCATCGGAATCCCCGTCTGTCATAGCGAGAACGCCCAACGTGGGTAGCTCATATTCCGTACCGTATTTATATCCCACGGCTTTTAACTTGTTGAAAAGGGTCATCGTTCGTTCGCATTTTTCTTCAGTCTGACCCTCACACAGAGCGAGTACATGGCTAAGCGACTGCACGGCATTGCCTGAGAAAAAATATGGTTTCAGCGTATGATAGCAAACTTCCACATCACGGATCAGATTATCATCGGACTGATTCGACAGAGCCATCAATGCGCAGAACGCGCTATCTTCTCCGGAGGTCAGGAAAGGATGCGCCGATTTCATCCTTTCATAGAGAAGTCTGGTACGGGCGGCAACGCGCCCATACTCATTTTGCTCTATCATCTGAGCAATGACCATTGCTGCCAGCGGAAGGTATACAGAACCCCAGAAATCCTTTTTGAGTAATTCGTATACCTCCAGGCCATGACCCAGCGTCTGCTCCGGGTTGGCGCTGACCGCAAGCATTGAGGCAATCGGCGATCTTGCGGTGCTGCGGAAATTGGAAAACACTCCGAACTTCTGATTCAGAAGATCCTTGCAGAACTGCAAAGTGCCTTCATCAACTCTTTTATCCTTCGCAGTATATATTCCGGCGCAGGCCAGATGGACAAGCCCACCGTCCCAGCCAAATACTAACTTTATCCGTTCTTTGTTTTCAATGAAAAGCTCACAGCATAGGCGTGTCTGTTCGTTCATCATTTTCTCCTTTTCTGCTTTCGGATCGTTATTACTATGATAGATCATATAAATAATTAGGCAGGATTGGCCTATACAGAGTAAACATAATGGGTAACTGATAATACTATAGCGTGGAATAATGACTAACTTCTCCACCCAATATTCCTTAAGGCATACTCAATCGTTTCCGCTTCCCTTATCATACCGATTTTACGTAATTCCCTTGCAAATATCGGCCAAGGCGGGTGAATAGCCATGTGCGGATTTGAATCTGGTCCAGTATATAGTCCTCCGCCGACTCCAGTATATAGTCCTCCTCCTACTCCGGTGTAAGCTCCTCCACCGACTCCAGTATATAGTCCTCCTCCTACTCCGGTGTAAGCTCCTCCACCGACTCCAGTGTACATTCCTCCACCAACGTGTTTATTTACCGCTATGTATCGTCCTTTAGAGCAAACATGCTTAATTGTTCTGTAGAATCATCTGACGAGGACAACTTTGCTTTAGGCTCTTTAGTCGCAGATTTTGCTTTATTCCCTGATGCACCCTTAGTTTTCGACGATACTTTTCCCTTTGAAGCAGAGGCAGGTTTACTCTTATTCTTGGATGCCGATGTTGTCGACTTAGAAGAATCTTCTTCATCAGCTTTCTTTCGGTGAGCAAAATACTTGTCCACTTCCTTGCGCGCCTTTTGCGTTGGAATCTTTGCAGCCATTCGTTCAAGCTTCAGATCACCTTCACGCATGATCTGATAGTGCTTAGGATCATTTTGACAAACCCAGCGCGGCTGATTCTTCATCACGAAGCAATAATCACCACAACATTGGCAACGAAGAACACCTTCATACGGATACTGCTGATCCACGCTCCGGCTGTAATCCCCATTACGACACTTCCAGTATACACCAGTATTGCCTTCACTCAGAAGCATTTCTTCGCCACAGATTGGACACTTCAGCTCTACCTTTTGCTCGACGGCACCATTGATGTACTGAATGTCATAAATCTTTTCGTACTCAGCCGTGATTTCTCGGTTGCAATGTCGGTGCATAATTTCTCCAGTTTCACCGGAAAAACTTAAAGCATTAAGTGATCCCATCCATACGGCAGAATCATCAATGAACACCAATTTTTCGTGCATTCCTTTTTTATGGAGTACTTCAACACCTATCGCAGATAGCTCTGCCTCCAGCTTCTTGTACTGTTGAAGGTCGTTCTTACCACGATCTTCATAGGCTTTCGTAACCACGATGATTCTTTTGCCTGCAGTAATAGCATCTTTAAAATCTGGCAAAATCAAAGAGATACGGTTGCCAGTAATAAAAGGCGAGTAAATAATCAACCGCTTTTTGAAACTGTGAACATCCTCCAAAAAATACTCGTAAAACGTATCTTCTCTACAGATAATGTGTTTTGCATCAGTTGCCCCATCGCCAACATATACTCTTGGCTTCGCAAACAACAGGTTCGGAAAAGCCTGTTTGGCATCAGTAATCGAAAATTTCTGATCGTCTACCAGGTAATCGAGCAACTGGCTCAGAGCATTGTTCTTGGCACGCTGCCTGCAATACTTGATATTACCAACCACAAAGAGCTTGAACCTTGCACGGGTAACAGCAACATTGAAGAGCTTCTGCAGTTCCTTATTCATCTCGGCATCGGGCATGAACAGATTGGCACGCCAATGCGGTTCATCCAGGACAAGATCGAAAATGACAATGTCCCCCTCATTTCCCTGAAAGCTGTGAATCGTACCTGCTTTGATGAGATTAGCATCTTCAGGAAGGCCACGCTGCTCATATTCGAATTTGACCAATTGCTTAATGCGCTCAACATGCGGCTTATATGGCGCAACTATTAAAACCTTGGGTGATTTTAACGGCTGTTTTGATTCCTGCATTTTTTTGACATCCTGCTGTAGCCAATGAAATGCCATCTCAATATCAAGTGCAGCCGAGAAACAGTTTAAGCGGCTATGGCTTTTTCCCTGTGGAATAGCTGTCACCCATGCATGTAATCCGGAAGTATCAACAAGTTCGACACTGTGTGCTTTTTTATTTTCAGGATACCAATCATAAAACTTATTGCGTTCTTCCACACGGCGAGGCTCAGTGTCATTCGACTTAAGACTACCGTAGTCCCTGTAATACAGGTTAGCGATATCTGCAATTTCTTTTTCCATACGGAACTGGTCGTTAAGCATTACGAAGTTTGCA
>JAQSXD010000296.1 GCA_029266295.1 Bacillota bacterium
TCGATGTATTTACGCCGCAGATTTCTACTTTGCTAGCCATGAATAAGGACCTCCGCTTTCTGTCTTGCCCCCCTAAGCAGCATATTAGCGCAGTATCGGTTCAACCGATGCTATCCATTATTCTTAACAATCGAGCCTCTTTTTATTCTGTTATTCCTGCATTTCTACCCTAACTTTTTGATTTCTTTTCTCAGCCTGCCGATAATCTTTTTTTCGAGCCGTGAAATATAGGATTGTGAAATCCCCATCTTATCAGCAACCTCCTTCTGTGTCATCTCTCTGCCGCTAATCAAGCCAAAACGCATCTCCATAATTTGCTTTTCTCTGTTGGAGAGTTTCTTAAGTGCATAGACCAGTAGGTTTCTGTTGACCTCTTCCTCGATATGGTTATAGACAATATCATTGTCCGTCCCAAGGATATCAGAAAGCAAAAGTTCATTTCCGTCCCAGTCTATGTTTAACGGCTCGTCAAAGGAGACCTCGCTCTTAGTTCTGCTGCTTCGGCGCAGATACATCAGAATTTCATTCTCAATGCAACGAGAAGCATAGGTCGCAAGCTTAATGTTTTTGTCAATATTAAAGGTATTTACGGCCTTAATCAGCCCGATTGCTCCGATGGAGATCAAATCCTCCACGTTGACACCTGCATTCTCAAATTTCTTCGCAATATAAACCACAAGACGCAGATTTCTTTCAATGAGAATCGTCTTAGCATCCTCATTGTTGAGCGCCAGCTCTTCCAGCAAGATCCTCTCTTCATCGGGTGCAAGAGGCGGTGGCAATACGTCGCTGCCCCCTATGTAAAATATTTCATCCGGCTTGTGGCTCTTTAATATGATGACAATCCTCTCTCTAATTCTGATTGCCGACAGCCGTAGTTTTCTTCCGTTTTTAATGGTAATCTCCAATAATGTTCTAAGCATTGCAAGCAATTCCTCCTTCCAATAGACTTGGATGCAAAAGGATGGAACAGTCCTCGCAGGACCGATCTCCTGTAAACAACCCCCTGTTGACCGCTAAAACCGCACCTTCCGAGACCACTGAAGACCTGTCTCTTTCACTGCAGTTATGTATATCGATTCGGATAAAATCCGTACGTATCCCAATAAAATATCCCTTACCTTCTCCTACAGTTCGGTAGGGAATCAGCCTGATTCTCGTGGCATAGCTGCTGTTCATTAGTTTCGCATACATGTGTTCGGTTCGGTTTCCCTGCAAGATTTCCTGAAGGATTTCATCAGGGAACAGCTTTCGTGCTCCTTTCTCATTAATCAGAAAAACTGGTTTACCAGATACCGGATCAGCCAGAAAGTTGCCGGTATCAACAAGGCCTCTCAATGTCTCCTTCCTTCCTTCCATAGAGATTTCCACATCGGCATAGATCCTTTCCCGGATCATCCTCCCCTTGATAAATCCCGTAAAAAGATGAAAGATCCCATAGGTCAGCAAACATCCCAACGTGACATAAACATATCCAAATCCGTTCATATAAACTGAGCTGTTCTGTGTAACCCCTTGAATCCCAAGAAAGTACATGAGTCCAATGGTGATGCCCCCCATGGCAAAGCTGATCAGATAAAAGACCAGGGTAATCCTCCCAAACCGGCGCAGTGTTTTTGGCTGAAATACAAGAAACACCAGTCCAAAGGAAAAGGCAAACTTCGAAAATAATGCCAGCAGGGGATGGAGCGAATCCCAAAAAAGGATGAATGAGTAGATTCCGCAAAGGATGCTTCCTAAAACCAGAAACAGTTTTTTGCACTGTATTCCGGAAATCCCAGCCGTAAGAAGAAGAATCAACCCTCCAGTAAGCACGTTTTCGAGGAACAAATATTCAGCATAGATTACCACATGAAAAAACCCCCTTGCTGCTATAATCTATTTCATGATTATAGTGCCCAAGGGGGTAGTTTTTTGTCAAAAGTGAATGTCGATTCGTATTTTATTTTACAGCTTTTTTCGCTGTCTCAGCCAGCTGGGTAAATCCTGCTGGATCATAAATAGCCATTTCAGCCAACATCTTTCTGTTGATTTCAATACCAGAAACCTTCAGTCCATTCATCAGCTTGCTGTAGGACAGGCCATTCATTCTTGCGCCTGCATTGATTCTGGCGATCCAGAGTCTTCTGTACTCTCTCTTCTTGTTCTTTCTTCCAACGTAAGCGGAACGCAGGGATCTCATTACAGCAGGGTTAGCAGCTCTGAAGATCTTGCTCTTTGCGCCGTAGAAGCCCTTCGCTAATTTTAATATTTTCTTATGCCTTTTCTTGGCATTTAATCCTTTTTTAACTCTTGCCATTTTTATCTTTCCTCCTATATTAGCTTGCCCCATTTGTGGGACAAATGATCGGCTCTTACACGTTCAATACGGACTTGATTCTCTTGTGATCTGCACTGGTAAGAAGTGTAGCTTTTCTTAAACCTCTTTTTCTCTTGGCAGTCTTCTTTGTAAGAATGTGGCTTTTGTATGCCTTATTTCTCTTTACTTTGCCGGTGCCGGTCAACTTAAATCTTTTGCTTGCTCCTCTATGAGACTTCATTTTTGTTTTTGCCATTCTAAACTTTCCTCCTAATAATTATCGAGTATTCCTTTTGACGTAGATATTTATCGTCTTGACCCGTTATTTATCCGTTTTTGGGGCTAAAATCATGATCAAACTTCTTCCTTCAAATTCAGGCTTCTTTTCAATAACACCAACTTCAGAGACTACTTCCGCAAATTTGGCCATAACAGCCTGCCCTTTGCTTGCATAATCCTTTTCTCTTCCCTTAAACCGAAGGCTCACTTTGATTTTATCGCCTTCCTTCAGGAATTTTTTAGCGTTATTGGCTTTCACCACAAGATCGTGCTCCTCAATAAAAGTGCTCAGGCGAATTTCCTTCACCTGCGTGATCTTCTGCTTCTTTTTGGCTTCTTTTTCCTTCTTCTGAAGCTCATACCTGTATTTTCCGTAATCAAGAATCTTGCAAACAGGCGGTTTTGCTGTCGGAGCAATATTAACAAGATCCAACTTTTTTTCAAAAGCCAGATTCAATGCTTCATCCAAGGTTATAATGCCCAATTGTGTTCCGTCGCTGTCGATTACTCTTAATTCTTTATCACGAATTTCTTCGTTGATCTGATTGTCCTTGCTAATGATTAGCACCCCCCAAAAAAATTAAAAAAGCGGACATCAGTACCCGCTTCAAGAACAGATCATTAGCAGTGATCCAGTTTCCTATTAACCCTATCAGCGAATACCGGTAAGGTGAGAAGCGGTTTACTTCTTCTTTATTACTGTGATATATTAACATTTTGAATCCATGTTGTCAACTAAAATTATATACTGTATTAAATTTGTCTAAAATTAAAAATTGTATCAAATTTGAAATTGCAACTTCCAAGCCGGTTCAAGCATTCATCAACTACCACATGGATTTATTTTACCATCGTTTGCCTTGGAATTCCAGATAAAATTTCACCGATACCGCCTAAGCCGCACCATAACTTTTGAGCGCTGTCGTTTCAATGAAATCTTCAGAATTTTTCATGAGTTTGTCCGCTTTTTGCTCATTGATTCCTTGCTCTTTCTATTATATGATAACGTTAGCATTCATTTTATCACATTTTTATTTTGCGGGAAACATGAATAGGAATCTATGATTCCATCATTTCCATATTTATATGAGGAGTAGCAAAACATGGCAAACGGCAAAAATGCCCTTTCCGACCTTTCAATCGATGAATTAATTCCCATCCTCGACAGCATCAGTGATGCGATCTTTATCGACGACGCCCAGGGTTTTACCATCTGGATCAACAAGGCCAGCGAAGAGCTATATAAAATCAAACGCAAAGACATTATAGGAAAACATGTTTCTTTTCTGGAAAGCGAAGGAATCTTCACGCCCTCTGTTGCCCGTCTGGTTATGGAGCAGAAAAAGGAAATTACAATCATACATGAGAATAAAGATGGAAAGCGGCTGCTGACCACAGGAATCCCCATCGTTGACGCTAAGAATATGATGAGCAAAATCATTACGACGACCCATGACATCACAGAGCTGATCAACCTGCAAAATGAATTGGAAAGCGTGCAAAACAAGCTGTCCGGACTCAATGCACAGGAAGGCTTTAGTGATATTATTGCGAATAGTCCCTCGATGTACAATGTGATCCAATTGACCCGGAGACTTTCCGATGTAGATTCCACTGTTCTGATCACAGGTGAATCTGGTGTGGGCAAAGGTGTCATTGCCAAGCTGGTTCATGAAAATGGAAATCGCAAGGAATTCCCTTTTGTCAAGATAAATTGCGGAGCAATTCCGGACAACCTGATTGAATCGGAGCTCTTCGGATATGAGAGCGGCGCCTTTACCGGCTCAAGAAAAAACGGAAAAAAGGGCCTCTTTGAAACGGCGGAAAAAGGAACGATCTTTTTGGATGAAATCTCTGAGCTGCCCCTGAATCTTCAGGTCAAACTGCTTCAGGTCATCCAAGAGCGGGAAATCACCCGCGTTGGCGGTGTGGAAAGCATACCCATCAATGTTAGGATTATATCCGCCACAAACAGAGACCTACTCGCACTTGTGCGGCAGGGAAAATTCAGAGAAGACCTTTATTATCGATTAAACGTGGTACCCATCAGCATCCCACCGCTGAGAGAGAGGCCTGAGGACATCATACCCATGATCCGAATCTTTCTGAATCAGAACAATAAGAAAATGAAGGAGCATAAAGAGATCGATTCCAAGGCCATCGCAATTCTAATGAAATATCCCTGGCCGGGAAACGTCAGAGAACTCCAGAATATCATTGAGCGCCTGATGATTACAACAAAAGGAACAAATATTCATCCTGAAAACCTGCCGAGTTTTATTATAGAATCAGCCAGTATTCCCGAACCTACCTTATCTACGGAAGGAAAGAACCTAAAGGAAGCCCTTGACCATGCGGAGAGAGAAATTCTGCTGAAAGCAGCTGAAAAGCATAAGACAACAAGAGCCATCGCCAAGGTTCTTGGTGTTAGCCAGCCAACAGTTGTGCGCAAACTTCAAAAGTACCATCTGACAGAAAAGGTTGAAATTACGGACCTTTAAACAGTCAGTGAACAGTGTCTAATTTCAGAACTTTGCGCAGTCATCGATCAGTTTCATATCATGTTATCAAAACTGATACAAATCAGCATCACCGATTCATTTCTGTATCAGTAAGACAACATTGAAATTTCAACTCTTTCGTACGATTTGTCCAAAATCAATCAGCCTTTTGATTCTTTTTTGAATCATAAGGCTGAACAATTTTATTAGATGCAATCTTTATGGTGATGATCTATTTTAACAGCTAGCTTTTTTATCCAGTATTTTCAATGAGTTACGGC
>JAQSXD010000297.1 GCA_029266295.1 Bacillota bacterium
CCTTCCAAAGCAGATTCTGTTTTTGGATCTGTCATTAGGCTAATGGCTGTAATGACAAGCGCGATGAAGATGCCCACGGCAATCCATACGGGTGGCCTCCGATAGTTCAGTACGTTTTTAATCCTTTTACTTACATTTTCTTCCCCGAAGGCCAGGGGACTGCCGCTGAATCGGTCTCCCTCTAGTGCAAAGGAAAGAAGGGAACTGCTGTAGGACTTTTTAATTTCCATACCCATTCCTCTTAAGACGCTTTCGTCACAGGACATTTCCATGTCCCTTCCCATAAGGCGGTAACTGATCCATACAAGAGGATTAAACCAGTGAAGACAGAGAGCGAAAAAGGCCAGTGGTCTCAGAAGATAATCAAACCGCCTGATATGAATGCTTTCATGCCTTTGAATATATTGCCGTTCAGGACCGGAGATTCCTGAAGGAAGATAGATGCCGGGGTGAAGAAATCCAACAACGCAGGGCGAATGGATTCGATCGGATTCAAAAATGTTTTCCTCGATCAAGAGGGCAGTGGAAAGCCTACCTTTCAACTTTGCATAGGACCAGGCACTATAGATGAGAAGCACAGCAACCCCAGCCAGCCAGAGGATGGTCACAGCAGTGAGCATAGGTTGACCCTGTTCAAATAAGGAGCCGGCAGCGGCTTGGTGCTGGGCATCTGCCTGCAGATTCTGCAATAGTACTCCTGCATCGTGAATCCCACCTGCAACCTCTTGCGGGGTGACTGCTCCTGCCGCGGCAGGGTTTCCAACCGGCAATACCGAAGCAGAGTTAGAGCTGACAGCTCCTGACGGTAGAAACCGCAGGAGACTCATGGAAGAGGAAATAGAGGCGGGGAAGAACAGACGAAAAAATACAATGGACCATAGACCGTAGGAAAAGATCTTCGGTGCCTTTATGAGCAAAATCCGAAGCAGCAAAACAATCAGAATGACAACGCTGGCTGTAATGCTCATATTAAAAATGGTGAGAAATAGGCCGGTGAGATTGTGTTCCATCCTTATTACTCCTTAAAACTATCGATCAGGGACTTGAGCTTTTCAGCCTGATCCGGCGGCAGTTTTTTGTCACCCATAAAAGCGGAAATAAACTGGGGGAGTGAACCTCCAAACGTTCTGCTAATAATCTGCTCGCTTTCATATTGTTGAACCTGTTCCTTCTTAATCAACGAAGAAACAACGGCATTTGTATTTTTGAGAACTCCTCTCTCGCTAAGCTTTTTTAAAACCGTATAAGTCGTAGATTTCTTCCAGCCCAGACGTTCTTCACAGAGTCTGACCAGATCCCCAGAGCCCAGAGGCTCATGTTCCCACACGATATCAGAAAAGCGATACTCGCTCTCGCATAATTTCAATTGTTCCATTTTCAGCTCTCCTTAATCATTTTGGTCGATAAAAATAGACCGGATTTCAGGCCAAGTCTATCATTGTAGACCAAACGTGTCAAGCTTTTTTTGAAACCATTCACAGAAAGTAACGTTCCTTCATAGCATATATGGTACCGAACAATGAAGGGAGGTATTAGAATGTGTAATTGCAGACGTAGACGCAGGGTTGAAGAGGAAGTTGAAGCGGCACAAGACATATGCAGAGAACGGGTTGAATCAGAAACGGAATCCTTATGTAACAGTGACTGCTTTCTGATCATCTGGAGAGACCGCAATGGACGGCGCAGATGTAAATGCTGCCGCGGCGGTTGCAGATCCTAGTTCCATGTGTCAGCCGATTCGGCGCAAGACACTGGTTATTACGTTATGGCACGCCCGTCAATTTGACGGGCGTTTTTTTGTGTACTGGAAAATGAAAATTCCTACAACAACACCGTTGCCGATCTATTGAATTGAAAATAGCATTAAGAGGTCAGCTGCAGGGGTTCTTCCGCATCCTGCCCTGAAATCAGTCGATCGATTTCAGGCTCATCAAGCGTTTCCTTGTCAAGGAGAGCAAGGGAGAGCCGATCGAGGCTGCGGCGGTTTTGCAAAAGAAAGGTTTTGGTTTCACGATAGAGTTCATTGGCCATGGTAGAGGCCTCTTCGATCATATTAAACTGGTTTGTCAGCTGGGTCAGATCGATCATTCCCTGCGTGCCCATACCATAGATGGCAATGTATTGCTTGATAATTTCCGTTGCCTGCTTGATATCTTCGGAAGCACCTGTCGTAATGTCCTCATCACTTCCAAGAAGAATCTCCTCAGCAGCCCGTCCAGCATACATCACTTTCACTAGGTTTTTCAGATATTTTTTACTTTTCAGCGGTGTATCCTCCGGAGCACGGAAGGTAACCCCTCCCGCGCCTGACGTGCTTTGAACGATTGTCACAGTGGGTACCCCGTCATTGGTCAGAAGCTTTGTGGCCAGCGTGTGACCTGCTTCATGATAAGCCACTAGCCTTACATAATTGTCATCCCCGCTTCGTTCTTTCTTATGACCGTTTAGTAGGAGCTTAAAAAAGGCATTCTCAATATCATCGTTGGTAATAAAATCCTTATCCTCCGTTGCTGCGATTAGCGCAGCCTCATTGAGCAGATTTTCAAGCTCTGCACCGGAGAAGCCGTTGGTCTTTTTTGCCAGGGCATCAATTCTGACTTCCTCGGATAACTTCTTTCCGGAACTGTGCAATCTGAGGATTTGATACCGGGCCTGTTTGTCCGGAAGATTGACAGCAATTTTCAGATCAAAGCGACCGGGGCGGGTCAGGGCGGAATCCAGAATATCCAGCCGGTTGGTAGCGCAAATGGTTAAAATGCCTTCTGTAGCGGTGAAGCCGTCCAGTTCGGTGAGCAAAGCATTAATGGTCTGGTCTCTTTCGCTGTTGTTGCTTTCTCCGCGGATACCGCCGATTGCGTCCAGCTCGTCAATAAAAACAATGCAGGGAGAAGCCTTTCTTGCCTTAGCGAAAAGCTCACGAATTCTGGATGCGCCGACTCCGACATACTTTTCTACAAAGTCACTTCCTGACGCGGAGAAAAACGGGACTTCCGCTTCACCGGAGATTGCTTTTGCAATCAGGGTCTTACCTGTTCCGGGTGGGCCGTACAGAATCAAACCTTTTGTTGGCCTCGCTCCTAGTCTCTTGTATTTTGCAGGGTGTTTCAGAGCATCCACCAGTCGAAAGAGATCCGGTTTCAGCTCATCGATGCCTTGAACTTCATCAAAGGTGATTTTTTTTTCTGGAGTAGCCGGCATATTCTTCGGCTTTTCCTTTGTGCCCACAGTTATTTTATCCGGCTCATAGGCCTTTCTGCTGACACTGAAAAACCAGATCAAAAAAACAGTGAAGCCCAGAATCATGGAAACCAGGATAAAGGTTCCCATGATATTTTTTGGCTTTTCCTGACTGGTGGCGGAGGCGTACCGGATGCTGGCGCCGCTGTCTACTGCTCCGGTCAGTTCCAATGCCTTGATATAATCTTCAGACATGGCAATCGTGCAATACTGATTATCGAGGGTTCGCAGGAGCAGCAGATGTTCCGTTGTAAAAGCGACGGAGGCAATGCGCATGCCAAAGTTTAGATCATAGAACTGATCCTCCGTAATGGATTCCACCGGAACATATTTGGATAAAGTAGATATATCTACCCGGTTTAGTACCTTCGTACTCCCGGAAGGGACTGTCGTCGATTCTACGGTACTGCTGCTCCAAGCAGCGGACGGGATTTCTGCATGGCAAGGAGCAGGAAGCAGGCACAGGAAAATCAGCAAAAGGAGAAATCGGAACACGGTACTGTTACAGCGATATTTCTCTGACATTGATATATCCTCCTTTCAGATAAATAATATGTATTCTGCGTGAACCGAAACGAAAATTTCCAGCCTTGGACTCTTAAAATTACTCAGTCATTAACTCTTAAATTTTCCAGCCCGGAGTTCGTTGAAATTAGCAGCTTACTGATTCTATTCTTTGCAATTTTGCGATTTGTATTAATAGAAAAATAAAAAATAGTAAAAAAGATCCTGGAATCAAAAGCACATACCGAAAAAGTTCGCGTTTTGAGAGTACAAAAAGGTGGGAGCACCGAAATCACCGTCAGAAAAACCTTTTTCTGCGAGAGTTGTTGAAGCTGGGAAAATATGATAAAATATTGATGAAATAAGTAGTTTTCACAAATTTTTAGTCAGGGGTCGTGATAATGCCAAATTATAAAGTTCTGAAACGGAAACGAATTGAAAACGGTTTGTCCAATATCTTTCAGTACCCGCTGACCGTGGTATCCGCCACAATGGGCTCCGGTAAGACGACCGCCGTGAAAACCTTCCTGGAAAACCGAAAGGTGAATTCCATCTGGGTAGCCCTTACAGGAGAACGAAGCACCGAGAGTCAGTTTTGGAATAAGCTCTGTGCTGCTGCAGCCAAATACTATCCCGAAATAGCGAAGCGGCTGCTTGAAATGGGCTTCCCTTATAATCAGTACCAGATGGATCAAATGATTAGAGCCATAAATGATTCCGGATCGGATAAAAAGACGGTGCTGGTCATCGATGACTATCACTTGATTGAAGACAACAAGCAGTTTGAGGAATTTGTGGAATTAGTGGTTCAGGAGGAGATTGCCAATTTCCATATCGTTCTGATTTCCCGTACCCGCCCGGACATCGGCCACACGGGGCTTCTTAGTAAGGGGCTGTGCTATTATGTGGATTCTTCATTTCTCGCTTTTACAACAGAGGAAATAGAAGAATACTTCCGGCTAATGGATTGCAGTCACCTTACCCAAAAGGAGCTGGAAGGGATTACGAACTATACCGCGGGGTGGATTTCCGCAATTTATCTGATCCTTCTCGGCATGAAACAGGGACTGCGTCCCGAAATCAACTCCAATATTAACCGACTGATCGAAGCAAATTTGTTTAACCAGCTGAATGACGAGGCAAAAGAGGCGATGCTTGGGCTGTCTGTTTTCGACAATTTCACCATTAAACAGGCACAAGTCGTGCTCCAGAATAAAAATATCCGTCAGATCGTCAACCAGTTGGTAGATCAAAATGCTTTTATTGAATGGGATCCTCAGACGGGAGCATACCGGCTGCACAATGTGCTCCGTGATTATCTCCACGCAAAACTAGAAAGCAGTACGCTTGATATCAATACAATCTACATGGGAGCAGGTCACTGGTACCTCGTTCTGGGTGACTACGTCACCGCATTCGAATATTACCATAGAGCGGGGCGAACCGAGGAACTTTTAGATCATCTGAGCAAGATGGAGGATGTGTCGATCAGCTTTCTGGGAAATGACCTAATGCATAATATCTGCAACGATCTCCCCCAGCACTATTGCTACAAATACCCGATGCTTTTTATGCAGATTGCGCTAAACTTCATTGTCGGCGGAGAAGAGCATCTGATT
>JAQSXD010000298.1 GCA_029266295.1 Bacillota bacterium
GGAATCGGTATGGCAATCTGTGCAAACAAGGTGCCGGGAATACGAGCTGCGGTTTGCCACGATCCATTTTCCGCCGAACGGTCGAGAAAAAGCAATAACGCGCAGATTCTCTGCATGGGAGAACGGGTCATCGGCGTGGAGCTTGCAAAATATATCATTGATGTCTGGATGAACTGTGACTTCGCAGGTGGCGGGTCGGCACCGAAAGTCGAGCGAATTCAGGAACTGGAACAGGAGCATCTTCGGAGTTTTCATGAGGCTGCTGCACTGTAGCTTGCCTCAAGAGACCAACGAAACGTAAGAATGGAGGAACTTCAATGAAGAAAATCATTAACCATGATTCCAATGTGATTGAGGAAATGCTCACCGGATACTTAAAAGCATACAGCCGCTATTACGAGCGAATTGAAGGATTTAATTCGTTTGTTTATAAAGGTAGACGGAAAAACAAGGTTTCTCTCGTCATCGGAGGAGGCAGCGGACATGAACCGCTCTTCGGCGGCTTTGCAGGCAGCGGCCTTGCTGATGCAGTTGCCTGTGGGAATATTTTTGCATCTCCAAATCCGCAGCTCATTGCAGAAACGGCGAAGGCGGTTCATGAAGGAAAAGGGGTGCTATTTCTCTACGGAAATTATGCAGGGGATAATCTCAACTTCGATATGGCGGAGGAACTCTGCGATTTGGAGGATATCCAAGCGGCACATGTTCGGGTCTGGGATGACTGCGCTTCTGCTCCAAAGGAGAGGATACAGGACAGACGGGGAATCGCTGGAGACGTTTTCGTGATTAAGATTGCAGGTGCTGCCTGTGATGCGGGGCTGGAGCTTGCGGAAGTACTGCGTATCACAGAGAAAGCGAGAGATTCTATCAACACCATCGGACTTGCTACTTCGCCAGGCTCCATACCTGGTCTTGACAAGCCTACGTTTGTGCTTGGAGAGGATGACATCGAATTTGGCATGGGCCTCCACGGAGAGCCGGGAATTGAACGTACTACAATGAAGCCTGTAAATGAGTTGGTGGAGAGAATGTATGGAGAGCTGCGCAAAGAGATGGGACTGAAGCGGGCGGACGAAGTCGCTGTCCTTGTAAATGGACTAGGCTCTACAACCCTTCTCGAATTGAACACGGTCTATTACGAGCTGGATCACCATATGCATACGGATGGGCTCAAGGTACACGATGCTGAGATTAAAAGCTATTGTACCTGTCAGGAGATGGGGGGCTTTTCCATTACCATTTTAAAGCTGGACGATGAGCTGAGGGCTTACTATGACACGGCTTGCTGGTCGCCTTACTATGCCAGAGAGGAGATCGGGCAGCAATGACAACAAGAACTGAAACGCCAACATTGACGACGATAACACAAACGTCGGCAACACCAACAGCAACAACGATACCAATCGATACAGTGACTGCAGCCGCCGTGCTAACGACCCTGACGATTGACCAGACAACGGATATGATTCTATCTGTCTGTGATGCAATCATGGGAAATAAGGAATACCTTACAGAGATAGACAGCAGAATCGGAGACGGAGATCATGGAATTGGGATGTCTGGCGGTATGGAAAAGGCAAAGGCTGCGCTGGAATCAGGGCGTCCTTTTGCTGATATCAACAGTATTTTTAAAACCACAGGAATGACAATGCTCAACTCCATGGGAGGCGCGTCGGGAGTCATATTCGGTTCAATGTTTCTCAGCGGCGCAAAAGGGCTTCCTCCTATGACAGAGCTGAACGGACCAGCGCTGGCTGTCATCTTCAGAAATGCACTGGATGCCATAAAAGCACGAGGCGGCGCTCGGGTAGGGGATAAGACCATGGTGGATGCCCTGGAGCCAGCAGTGATCGCCATGGATGCGATTGTCACTCTGGAAGGAACCGATTCTTCCAATCTCATATTACTGCTGAGCAGTGCAGAGAAAGCAGCACTTGAGGGTGTGGAAAACACAAAAAATTATGCGGCAAAATTCGGCCGGGCCAAGTCCCTGATGGAACGCGCCATCGGCTATCAAGATGCAGGCGCAACCTCGGTGGCTATCATTTTCTCGGCAATGTACCGATATGTATCAGAACTCTTCTTCTCTTTATCCTCTCATGAAAAGGTTATACTCGAATAAACCTTCAAAAACTTCAAGATGAATGGGATGAACCTAGAGGAAAACAATTCTCATAAAAAAGCAACGGAATCACAGAACGATTCCGTTGCTTTTTTTGGAATTCATTCATGAATTCAGTCATTTACGATTAACTCCTTCAGAAGACAGTTATTCCGATAGAATCAAAGAATAGACGCATTTGACCGCTCGGAATGGAATATTATGTAATTTATGGTTGACAACGGAAGTGTTCTGATGTATATTATATGTAAAATAATGTAAATTAAACGAGCGGTGCACAATTTGTTAAGGGAGTGGTTAATTGAAGCGAGTAAAATCAATCATTGGAATTCTGCTCATCATTTTGTCTTTAACCAGCCTGTTTCTATGGGAATGGAAGGGCAGAGAGATGATTCTGCTGCGAGAAGTTCTTGTTGCGAAACATAAAATCGAGATGGGGACGCTGGTGGATGAAAGCATGTTTGAGATAAGAGGGGTGCCAAAGGACAATCTGATTGAAGGGGCGTTGAAGCCGGAAGAGGCGAGCTTGTTGAAGGGCAAAGTGACAGCACAGCTTATTTCACAAAACAGTCAGATCAGTAAGGCTTATTTCAGAGAGAATGAGTTTTATCTAAAAGAAGGGGAGGCTATATTTGTCATTGAGCCGGGCTGGATCGCCATGCGGAGCAGTTCCCTTCGAAGAGGGGATACCGTTCATATCTACGGCAGCAACGGCGGAGGATTCATCGGTTCTTACCGGATTGCCTTTGTAAAGGATGAAGCAGAGCGCGAGATAAGAGATGTGATGCTTGAAGGCAGGAACTATATTGAAAAAGAGATTCTGGAGAGAACGGACAGTAACTCTATTATCAACCATGTTGAAATCATCACCACATTGGAGGAGTATGAAAAGCTGGTTGCTTATGTAACCGCAGCTCCCTATGATGCTGGCACGCAAAACAAGATTCCTGCTTCGGAAAACCAGGGCACTGCTTCGGAGACCCGGGTTCTTGCTTCCGAAACACCGATGTCTCTCATACTAGTGCAAGGAGGAGAAAAAATTGATCCATAATCTGTTTTGTTTTCATGGAGTTGATCACAAGGTCGGGACAACCATGGTATCTCAATCAATTGCAGAGGCCATATCTCTTGGCAGCCCCAATCTGAAACTTCTTTTCATCTCAATGAATGGAAGGGAAAGCGCCGAATATGTAAAAGAAACCCCTATTTCCATCGATGCCATGAAATTTCATATTGACAACAAGATGATCAACGGCAGCGATTTTATGAAAACCTGCAGTCATAAAGGGAATTTCTATATGATGGCAGGAATCTCCAACGAACTGGAGGCACGGTATTATTATCCGGAGATGGCAAGGTATTTGCTGGAAGAAATTGCGCCGGAGTTTGACCTCATTTTAGCGGATTGCGGAAATGAGCTCGACAATGGTCTTGCAATAGGAGCCTTATCTGCTGCTGAGGAGATCTTTCTTGTGGCGACGCAGCAGGAGACCGGACTCCGTCGTTTCGAAAGAAATAAGAGGATTATGGAGAATCTGGGGCTTGCTGTTTCAGCGTGTATTATTAATAAATACTATGAACAGGACCCCGTAGGACTTTCTTATCTTGCCGGACGGATGGAGATCGAAAAGGAACGGCTCTGGAAGCTCAACACAGCGGATTATTCCCGTCAGGCAGAGATGGAATACAAGACGCTTTTGGAATATCGAAATGAGGCTTACACAAAGGATATCGTCACAGTAGCAAATTATATTCTCAGAAAGAATGGGTTTGAGGAATTTGCCAAACAAAGGAAAAGCAGATGGAAAAGTTTCATTTAGGAGATTATATCAGAAATCAGACGACGGAGACTCTTCGAAAAAGCCTAGATTTTCAAAAGCTTTGCCATAGAGTGAACCTGGAATTCTTGAAAGAATGGGAAAGTGGGAAGGAGAATTTAGATTCCGCTTTAAGGATACAAAAGAAGGCGATTATCGGATATGAGAATGAGGTTGCATACTTTAAAAGCAGAATCCTTGAATATATCAAACGGCACGGTGCCGAAAACGCTTCATACCCATCCTGGTATGAAAGCCTTGAGGACGGGATTTATCAGGAAAACTGGGGCCTTGCAGGGGTTTCTGAGTGGTTCACGGCATCGTTTTCTGAAAGCAGTTCGGCAAAAATTATCGGCGACCGAATCTATTTTCTGGAAAATGGTCAAATGTGCCTGAAGTCTCAGAGAATCACGAAAGAACGAAGAGAACAGATGATTCGGGCCTTTCTGCTACTAACACCCGAGGAGCGACTTGATAAGGAAACGCATGAAGTCTATATGCTTGACGGAACGAGGATAACCATATTTGGAGGGGGAATGACGAAAAAGGGTCAGGATGTCATCATCTTTCGCCGCTACATTATCCCCAATTACAGTTTTGAAGAGCAGGCGGCAAGAGGTACCATTCCTCAGGAATCCGTTGAACTCTTTAAGACCATGGTTCGTCTTGGATATAATGTGGCATTTACAGGTGCGGTTAGAACAGCTAAAACCACCTTCCTTTCCACATGGCAGAGCTATGAAGATCCGTCTTTGGAAGGTGTATTGGTTGAAACAGACCCCGAGATACCGATTCACCAGTTGATGCCGGAAGCACCGATCCTACAGCTGCTGGCTGACAATGAAAAGCTGAAGTATCTGTCCAAGAATCTTTTAAGAAGCGATGCAGACTACTTTATTCTTGCGGAAGCGAGGGATGGTATCGCGCTGGATACCGCCGTGAAGGTGGCCAGCAAGGGCACCAGGCGAATGAAAATCACCTTTCATACAAGAGAACCTCTGGATTTTTGCTACGATGTTGCTTTTGAAATCATTAAGAGCATGGGGGGAGACCTTGAGAATACAGCAAGAAAAGTGGCTGTCAGCTTTGATTACATCTTCCATTTTATTCAGCTGAAAAACAAGAGCCAGAAGCGGTTGAAAGGAATCTATGAATTGAGCCTAAACAGAGAATTGATGCAGATCAACATCAGGCAGATTTGCAGTTATGACCAGATCTTGGATACATGGAGCTGGGACTGTGTAATCGGCGAAGATAAGAAAAGGCTTGGAGCAGAAGAAGATTCCGCTGCGTTAGAAATGTTTGAGGAAAGACTTCGCAGTCTATCACAGAAGGGAGCATAGAAATGATTGCTGAGCTGGAACGAAAAGCAGGTTTTCTTGCG
>JAQSXD010000299.1 GCA_029266295.1 Bacillota bacterium
GGACTTACAGACCTGAGCGATTTGAGCAAGGATTTATCGGGAGTCTTTGAAGAAGACGCAGAACAGGAAAGCGAAGAGGAAGTGTTTACGGATTGGGACAGCATCTTTAATCTCTGGGAAGATGAACTGGAATGGTAAGGAGGAGTATAATTTGAACAATCAGAATGGATTAGCAGAACAAACAACTCAGTTACATGTATCAAAAGGTTTGGATGCTTGCACATATTTTCAAGAAATCGTACAGGAGGGCGCCCGCCTTTCCCTTCTATCGCAGGCAACATTGGAAAAGCTTCCAGATCAGATTCTTGAGCTTCTCACTTCCGCTTTCAACAGATACACCAGCGGTTTCAGCAGTTCGGTTCCCCTTGAGACCGGACAGAGAATCCAGCAATCGATCTTCTTTACCATCGGTTATTATTTGAAGAGACTTCCCAGTTTCGATGTGGTCTTCAGTAATCTTGAAACCTGTCCTCTGGACGAATTGTACCGAAAGGCAAAAAAACAAATCGAGGAGGATTTCTTGACCGCAAAGGATCTTCTTGCTACCATTCAAAATAAGTTACCCTACGAAGAAGTGCTTGCTTATAGCGATACCCTAAAGGAAGGGATTCCCATGTTCTTCGCAGCTTATGACACTGACTACGGTGCGCACGAAAGCCCCGGCTCTATCGACTATCCGTTAAGCAATGATCCGATGGTACTGACTGGGCTGGAGTATCTGATGGATTATCTAAGAAAAATCCAGCTGGAGAATCTATTTTGCAGCTACTACCCCTCTGAGGAAGTTATCGCACTGATTCGGGGGAGTGATCCTATGTATCGAGAGCAGCTCTTCAATATTTTCGATCTGGTTTTGGGGAATTCTCTGGCTTCTCTAATGGTTGGCAGGAGTGCTTTGAACTTGAGTATCAGCAATTATGACCGGAAATTTTTGCAGTACGAGCTTGGTTCCCAAAGCAGTGAACAAATTAATCAGCTGCTAAACCGGGTAATATTTCGGTTATTCTCCGAACTGTCCCTATCAAGGAAGGATATGGAGCAATATATCAGAGCCTCCGTGCAAAAACTAAGAGGAAGGCTTTGGCAAGCCTTGCAAACAGATAGTCTTCCTCTTCTCTTCCCTTCTCTGAAGCATGAAAATGATCCCCAGACAATCTTATTTAGAGACAAGGATCATTTGGATCATTCTCAATTTCTTACCCTCTATGAAGAGATCCGTTCATGCAGATACCCGCAAGACAAACTGCTGCTTTTTAAGAACACTCCACTGAGTTTGAGAGACTTGGAAGATTTACTGGATAGCGAATGCTTTTTTCAAGAAGATTATGAGTCTGTATTTTCGATCCTAAATGAAATTCAGCTTGCACTGCTTCTGAAAACCATACGATTAAAAACAGACATCAATTGGGATGGGTCGTTTGAAAATGATGACAAAGTTCAGAAAGATCCGTATGAAATGCAAATGCTCCGCCAGTGGCATCTCCCATTTTTCTCCTATCTCAATGCGCTTGAATTGGAAGAACGAAATCGGATTATCGCTTTTTCACATAGGCTTGAGATATGCGAAACTATTTGCCACTACACATTGCCGAGATAGACATACTTGAGGTGCCTTTCCGCTGCTTTCTTAAGATTGTTCAGTGTTTCATAAGGAGTAGGTTCTCGGTCGGTCAGCTCATACCTGGGAAAATATCTGGAAAGATGCAGCGGCAGCTCCGGCGAGAGGGAAGCAAGCCATTCTGCCATCTCCTCTATTTCTGAAACAGCATCATTGAATCCGGGAATCACAAGCGTGGTAACCTCCACATGGCAGCTGTCCGCCGCCCGTTTGATGGAAGCCTTCACCTCCTTCAGCCCTCCGCTAAGAAAATCCTCATAAAGATCCTCCCGGTAGGCTTTGAGGTCAATGTTCATGGCATCGGTTAACGGCAAAAGCTTGTCCAGTGCTTCACTGCCGATGAAACCGTTGGTCACGATCACATTCAGCAGGCCGTTCTCTCTTGCTAATTTTGCTGTATCATAAACATACTCATACCATATGGTAGGTTCATTGTATGTGTAGGCAATGCCGATATTGCCCTGCTGCCTGAGGGATAATGCCTTTGCTACAATCTGCTGGCTTTCCGCAGGATAGGTATGAACCTCCTCTGGTTTAACCCTAGCGATGTTGTGGTTCTGGCAGAAAGGGCATTTCAGATTGCAGCCGATGGAACCGACGGAAAGGATAGAACTTCCGGGTTGAAAGCGGTATAAAGGCTTCTTTTCGATGGGGTCCACACCGATGGAAGAAATCTCGCCGTAATTCAGGGAATATAGCGTCCCCTCTCGATTCTGTCTCACGCCGCAGATGCCTCGTCCCCCGCTTCCAATCCTGCAGTTATGAGGGCATAGAAAACACCGTACCCTGCCTTGATCCAGCTTCTCATAGAACATTGCTTCCGTTTCCGGCACTTCTATCCCTCCCTAACAAAATCTAAAGGTAACGGATCACTTCAAAACGCTCCAGATCAAAACTCTCAGAGCTCATGATTCCTGCCTTCTGCAGGGCGATGGTTACCTGTTTCTCAGGCGTATCTACCCCCTCCAGATCCGGGAGAAGAAGTCCCCTGCGGAATCCATTGGTTACGATCACGCCGTATCGTTTCACATCCAGTTCCTCAAGGCTGTTTATTTTCTGGGGCGCTCCCAGAACGTCAACGGAATAAACAAGGTCCTTGAGTTCCTCTTCCCTTACCGCCGGAAACCGCGGATCTCTGAATCCGGAGTTGATTGCGTTATTGATAATTTCTTCCGCCACATTGACCATGGTTGGCCCAACGGTACCCATGCAGCCTCTCAATGCGCCACGCTTTTTGATGGAAACAAAGGCTCCTGCTCTCTTCATCTTCATTTCACTTCGTACCCAATCAGGCACGCGAATTTTCTTTCCTTCCCGAATATAGGTTTCCAGAGCTTCTTTCGCAAGTCTGACGTAGTCGCTGTTTTTCAGTTCTATTCCCCCGTACAGGTCAGCATAAGGATCTGCGCTCTGCCCTACCGCTGACTGCTGTACCGCTTCCACATGAGTATCGGATTCCCGGCTTTCTGAGGTTTCTCTGCCTCCGGAAACACCTCTTTCCGAAGATCGTCTCCCCGACAAACGCCGGCTGCGCGGATCACTTCTGCCCGACGATGCTCTGTCGCTGGAACTTCGTCCTTGATCCGCCGCTTTTACACCGCCGGGATATACGTAAGAGTTGCCGTATCCTCCGGGTCCTCTATCACTGGGGACTCTCTCATTCTGAATTCTTTCGCTTGGGCTTACCCTTGCAATGAGATACCCTACGCCAAAAGGCCCTTCATAGGAATAGACTTCCGACTTCAAGTTCATTCCTTTGAGAGCGCCATACATCATGATTACCGAACGCGTTCCGCATTCTCCCGCATTCTCAAGAAAATCCTCTTCCGTTTCCAGAAGGCCCTTATAGTCATTGCTGCGAACCTTCCCCACCAAATACTCGTCGTATTCCTTTCCCTGGGGATGATACCCGGCAGGTGCGTCTTTGTTCAGCTTGTGGGACAGGTCCCCGCTGGCAATATAAACAACCCTTTCGTCAGACTCTGCAACAGCTTCCTGAATTCTGCGACCAAATTCATATAACTCCTCAAACGGAAGGAAGGGCGTTGAAATACAGACGAGCTTGAAATCCGGCAGTTCTTTCTGAATAAACCAAAGGGGCACAAGGGCACCGTGATCCAGACGGTTGCTGATGCCATACTGCTTTTTCAGAATCGTGCTGAGTCCCCCCGCTCCAATAGAGGATTTGGATGCCTTTTCGGCAATCAGTTCAGCAAGCACTGTATTATTCTTGAATGACAACTCGACTTCGGGGCTTCCAAAATCAGAGAAATCACCGGAAATCGTCTCCTGATCATATACATAGGCATAGTCCTTAAAGCAAGGGGCGTGAGGGGTCGATAAAATAATGGTTGTCGGCCTATCTTTTCCAATTTCCCTCGCCGCTCTTTTCATCGCTTCAACAGTGGCATACGCTGACCTCTCCCGGCCTCGTCCGATCCCCTGCACGACTACCGGGGGATGAGGCAGGATGTAAGCATTTACGATTTTCCCCATGGCATAATTCTCCTTTCCCAACAGATTATTCACCAGTATTCTAACTTATACTGCTGCTGTATGAAATCTGCGCCTTTATTTGTTCGGGAAACGCTGATCCATTCAGAAGTCCAGTTTTCGGATTTCTTCCAGATAATCATCGTTGATTTCCGCTTCTGCAAAGGTGGCCATATGGTTCATAACAGCGCAGGCGCCTCGCACGATCTGAAACGCCAGCGGGCATCCGCTGCCCTCTCCAAGCCGAAGGTCAAGGTTCAGCATAGGCAAAAGCTCCAATACGTTCAGCGCACAGCCATACCCCTGTTCTTTGGAAACGTGAGATGCAATCATAAATTCTTTGGACAGAGGCGCCAGTTTTGCAGCTGCCAGAGCTGCTACGATGGAAATAAAACCGTCGATGACCACCGGCAGCCGATAGATTGCAGCGCCGAGAAACGCTCCTGTCATTGCAGCCAGATCAAACCCTCCAACTTTAGCGATGACATCGATGACATCGATCTCCTCCTGACCGCAGAAATGATGCCGCTCCATTACCTCGTCGATAATTTCCTTCTTCCGGGCAAAGCTTTGATCGGTAATGCCGCCGCCCTTGCCGACGGTTTCCGCTGCCGTCAATCCGGTCAGCGCAGATAAAATCGCTGAGCTTGTGGTGGTATTTCCGATCCCCATTTCTCCGATTCCATAGATAGTATAACCGGCTTTTTTAATCTCACGCGCCATTTCAATGCCAATGAAAATCGCCTTGACGGCTTCATCCCTTGACATGGCAGGCTCCTTGGCAAGGTTGGAGGTACTCTTTCTGATCTTTCTGTCCACAATCTTATCCGTGACCTGAAACGCCTCTTTCAGCGGCTGATCCGTCAAAAGCTCCTTTGGCAGGTCAGCATTAATCCCCAAATCCACCACCAGCAAATCGCTATCAAAATACTTTGCCAGCGTTCCTACCCCGGTCAGTCTTCTGGTAAAGTTGATGGTCTGAGCAAGGGTTACAAACTGCGGTGCGGAGGATACCCCCTCCTCAACAACGCCGTTATCCGAACACATGATGACAATGCAGGCTTTATCCGCAAGATTATGTATCTTTCCGGTGATCCCCGCCAGCTGAACGGCAATATCCTCCAGCTTTCCCAGACTTCCCGGCGGCTTTGCAAGACTTTCCTCTCTTTTCCGTGCTTGCTCCATGACATCACGGTCCAGATCCTTTATG
>JAQSXD010000009.1 GCA_029266295.1 Bacillota bacterium
GTTAATGCTAGACTCATATCGATTCTCCAAATCACTTTAATCTTACGCGATGAAAATTAGTTAGATATTATTATACTATTGGATTGGGACATGTCAACTTAAAAAAAGGGGAAGTGTGCTACCAAACCCCACTTTTATTAAAATCTAATCTTAGATTATTATGATCATCCACTAAGGTAAGGTACTCCTCTTTCACCTTGAACCGGCTTAACATTTCTTTCAGGAGTTCTGCCTGGCTGGAAAGCTCTTCGCTAGCTGCAGCGCTCTCTTCTGCGGTCGCCGAGTTGTTTTGAACGACCTGGGATACCTGCTCGATTCCCTTGTTGATCTGAGCGATTCCGGAGGCCTGTTCGTTGGACGCCGTCGCAATTTCTCCTACTAGGTTTGCCGCCTTGCCAATCCCGGTAACGATCTCCGCAAGGGCGGCCGCCGTATCGTTGGCGATCTTTGTTCCGGTCTGTACTTTGTTGATGGAGCCTTCAATCAGTTCTGTCGTCTCTCCGGCCGCCGCTGCGCTCCTTGCCGCAAGGTTTCTTACTTCTTCGGCTACCACCGCGAAGCCCTTACCGTGCTGCCCCGCTCTCGCGGCTTCTACTGCTGCGTTCAAAGCCAGGATGTTGGTCTGGAATGCGATATCGTCGATGACCTTGATGATCTTGGAGATATTTGCGGAGGACTCGTTGATCTCAGTCATGGACCCCAGCATCTCCTGCATCTGGGCGTTGCCCTTTTCGGCGTTGTCTCTCGCCGCTGCAGCAAGGTCGCTGGCCTGGTTGGCATTCATCGCGTTCTTCTTTGTCTGATCCGCGATCTCGGTGATGGATGCGGTGAGCTCCTGAATTGAGCTTGCTTGCTCTGTGGCCCCCTGGGACAACGTCTGACTGCCATCGGAGACCTGCCTTGCGCCGGAGGCTACCTGTTCCGACGCTTGGCCGATGTCTCTCATGACCTCGGAGAGCGATGTGACGATGTTGTTCAGGGAATTCTTGATCTCCACAAAGTCGCCCTTGTAGTCTGCCGTAATCGTCAGGTTCAGATTGCCTTCGCTGATCTCGGCAAGAACCTCGGAGATCTCGCCGACGTAACTTTTTATGTTTGCGATGGTCTCGTTGAGCGCGGTCTTGATGGCTGCGTGGTCTCCTCGGTAATTGCCTTCCATGGTAATCCGTAGGTTTCCTTTTGCCATCTGCTGCAGAACCGAGAACGCCTCGTTGACCGGTTCGATGACCGCGTCGAGGGTACTGTTGATGCCTGCGATGATCTTTTCAAACTGCCCTTTAAACTTCTTTGAATCGCCTCTGACATCAAGACGCCCGTCCATTGTGGCACGCCATAGCATATTGGTCTCTTCATATAGAGCCATAATCGTTTCCATGAGATAGGTCATGCATGGGACCAACTGATCATTTTCACTTCGTTTGCCGCCTTCTTTGATGCTTTCCAAATCCGAGAGATCTCCAGCGGCAATATGGTTTAATACCTTCATGATACGATTCATTTGGTTGTTCACTCGATTGACTGATTTCGAAATCTCATGATAAATACCGAAATATGTTCCTTCCACTTTCACGGAGTAATCGTGCATGCTCATCTTATAGAGCACATCCTGGCTTTCAACCAAAGCGCAGAGCCCTTCAATACAAGCATTGATGCTGTTTTTTATGTTTTCGAATTCTCCCTTGTATGTTTCTGTAATTCTTTCTGGTATTTCCCCTTTTCCGATTTTCTGCATATATCCAGCTGCTACATTCAAGGGAGTGATGAGGGAATCAAGGGATTCATTGAAACCTTGTAAAATTTGGGCATAGCGGCCTTTTAACTTACCCGTATCCGCTCTTATGTAAAGTTCACCCGCTGCAGTTGCTTCCGCCAACTTCATGGTTTCACCGCACAAGACATCAATCACACTTTCCATCAAGATCAGATCTTCAACCAATACCCCGTAAGCGCCCTTATAACTATTTTCCAAACCTTCAAGGTCTTCGCCGCGAGACATGGCTTGTATATAAGTTAGGGAGGTATTCAGCGGATCTACAATTGCATCCAGGGTCTTGTTGAAACCTCCGATGATTTCCCCATAACAACCGCAGAATTTCTCAACATTACCGCGAGTCTCGAGATTCCCTTCGACGGCGGCGGATGTCATGTTTTCCGCCTCAAAGACAAGATTCCTCAGCATATTGGTCACCGAAACCATACTGTTTCCCAGGATGTCCTTTTCCGATCTGGGAGCATGCTCCATCGAAAGATCGCCGTCAGCAATGCGGTTTGCCGCTTCCGACTGTTTTCGAATATTTTCAGCCATTTCCAGTAATCCTCGGCTTATGAATCCGATTTCATCATTCCTCTTGAGATATGATCCTCCGATCTCTATATCCGTGTTACCCAAAGCAAGAAGGCAGGATTTCTCCGCAATCTTTCTCAAGGGTCCTATTATGGTATATCTGATAAAGGCGTAGGATATCATGATCAGAATCATGCTTATCACAAGAACCACTCCTCCCATGAGCGGCATGGAAAGTCTCGTATCGCTGAGAAGACCGACTGCCAAGGCACTTATAAAGATCGATACGACTAGTACAGCTGCAAATTTACGCCCGATTGAGCCGAATACCGTTTTATCCATAGATCTATCTCCTCTTTGTTCCTTGAATTTAAAGACTTCCATCATTTCTTACTTACCCTTTTTCACTGATTTCCCCGAAACAAGCAGCATAGTTTTTGTAGCACAGTAGAATAAGATCAGTACTGCGAAAACGCCACCCAATCCAAAGGCGGAGACCTCAAGACCCGCTCCGATTAACTGCATATCCATATCGAGTCCTCCTTCTTAAACTACATTGCTGCCAGGACAGCCGGAACCAAAGCAAGGATCAGGCTTCCTGCAACTACGGAACCAAGCTGACCGGCCACATTGGCACTCATCGCCTGCATTAATATGAAATTATTCGGATCTTCTTTTGTAGCCATTCTCTGCACGACACGCCCCGACATGGGGAATGCTGAAATTCCTGCTCCACCGATCATCGGATTTATTTTTGTCGGCAGGAATAGGTTCAGCAGCTTTGCAAACAATACTCCGCCTGCAGTATCAAAGATAAATGCCACAAGGCCCATTCCCATGATCATAAGGGTTTGAACATTCAGAAAATCTTCGGCTGTCATCGTGGAACCAATGGTGATTCCAAGAAGTAAAGTAACCAGGTTTGCCAGTTCATTCTGAGCCGCATTGGAGAGTCTTGTCAAAACGCCGCATGCCCTGATCAGGTTACCGAACATCAGGGAACCGATGAGGGCTACACTGATGGGAGCGATGATTCCTGCAATCAAGGTGATCACAATTGGGAACAGGATCTCAATGATTCTTGGCACCTCAACCTGCGTATATTTCATTCTGATTTTTCTTTCATCGCTCGTAGTAAGCATTTTGATAACTGGCGGCTGTATGATTGGCACCAGCGACATGTACGAATAAGCCGCTACGGAAATAGGGCCCAGATAATTCTGTGCAAATTCCTTCGCAACATAGATCGATGTCGGTCCATCGGCAGCTCCGATGATACCAATGGCTGCAGCTTCTTTCAGATCAAAGAAGCCGGTAGCCAGCGCGAACATCATGGTGAAGAAAATACCAAACTGAGCCGCCGCTCCGAAAAACAACATAAACGGATTCTGTATCAACGGTTTAAAGTCGATCATCGCACCTACCGCAATAAAGATTAGAACCGGAAACAGTTCCGTTTTGATTCCTGCATCGTATAAAATTGTTAAAAATCCGTCATCTCCTACTGCCGAGGAGAGAGGAATATTGCATAAAATTGCTCCGAAACCGATTGGCAACAAAAGCATTGGTTCATATTCCTTTGCGATTGCAAGGTAAATCAACAGCCCAGCCACAGCAAACATGATGACCTGACTCAGTTCCAAATGCAGAACCCCTGCGAAGAGTTCGTTCCAAAGTCCATTCATTGTATCTCCTTCTTTTGTTTAACGCGGCTTTTCTTATATGTAATTCGGGATGAAGACTTCCGGATCGGTCAGAACCTCGATGACAACTGGTTTGTTGACGGTCATTGCTTTCTTGATTGCCGCACCGATTTCAGAGGGATCCTCAATCCGAACGCCGACTGCACCGAAGTCCTCGGCGAGGCGCGAGAAATCGGGATTGTTAAATTTATAACGAGGCTCCGCCTTCGGCAGATCGCCGTCAAACATCCTTTTGATTTCCATAAGCGCTCTGCGCTAGGATATTGTTATTGTTAATGAGCGTAATGGTATTGATTCCGTAGCGACAGGCCGTTTCGATTTCACACAGATGATAGTACATGGCGCCGTCACCGGCAAAGCAGAATACAGGCTGGTCAGGCAGCGCGCATTTTATGCCAAGGGAAGCCGGATATGCCCAGCCTAGGGAGCCCGCGGCACGAAAATAGGTCTGAGTATCCTTCATCTTGATAAAATTGGCGCTCCAAACTGCGGAATACCCAGTGTCGCCTACCAATACGGCGTCATCCGGCAGAGCCTTGCCGATTTCGGAGCACATACGTCCAGGGTTGATGGGGCGTTTGTTGGACATTTTATATTTATCGTATTCGGCCATTGTTTCATCAAATAATGCCCTGCAATGGGCATACCACTCTTTATGGGACGCTTTCGAAACAGAGGGAATCAATTGTTCGACAATTGTTCTCGCATCTCCTGCGAGACCTACGGTATCAGGATAATTCTTTCCAAGTTCCCGTTCATCGATATCAATCTGAACAATTCTCGTATCTATGGGCGGGCAAGTCCAGTTGCAGGTCGTCTGGTCTGAGTTCTGTGTGCCTATGAAGATGACCAGATCTGCTTCCCGTGCAATATGATTGCTGCAGCTCATCCCGTATTCACCGACAATACCGCACCATAGCGGATCGTCCTCATCGAACATGGTTTTGGCGTCCGGCGTGATCAGGATCGGGATACCGGCCTTTGCAGCGAGCTTATGTACCGCGTCAGCTGCGCCTGAGATGCTTGCACCTCTGCCGCAGACAATCACTGGGCGCTCGGCAGAATGAATACGGCCGGCAGCTTTGTCAACGTCCGCCTTGACAGCGGCACTGCGGTGAGCCGGATATCCGCAGTAGCTCTTGTCATATGTATAAGGTTCTTTCATCTCCGCAATCTCGGTGTCAGTACCCATCCGATCAGGGATATCCACGTGAACCGGCTGGGGTTTTCCGGCAACAGCCTCTTTAAAAAGCTGCCGTACGATAAACGGAGTCTGGGAAGGCTCCAGAATCTCGGGATTAAATTTTGTGATCCCTTCATAAAGCAACCTGTGATCGGTCTCTTGGTAAGAATTCTTATACTGCCTTGAAGCTTCCTTTTTGCCTGTGAAGGCAATGACAGGGGAATTTGCCATAAATGCGTCATAAATACCGCCGGCTAAATTTCCAGCTCCAATGTTCTGGGCGAAGACTACGCTGGCCCTTTGCGCGGCTCTTGCATAACCGTCGGCCATGTAACCCGCGGCGTTCTCACTGTGTGCCAAAATACCTCTGATCCCAATTTTATCGAGTTCTTTATAGGTATATCGCATGACACCCTCTTGATAAAAGTAGTGGGTGATGCCGTAATCCTTAATCAAATTTGCGATATATTCGTAACCTTTCATCGTTTACCTCTTTTTTAGTCTTCGTTCACAAAAGCAACGGGCCGAACCGGAGAGCCTGTAGCGCCGCGAAGCTTGAGGGTAAACACTGCCAGATGAAAGCGCTTCCCTGCAACCGCACCAAGATTGCCCATGTTTTCGATGTTCTTAAGATGTGTATGGCGGCAAACGATATGTGCGGGATACTGTTTCAGCTTCATTTGATTGCTGCTGTCAATGCTGGGCCCGTCGATGCCGACATTGCGCGCACCCATGTCATACAGCCATTGTGTTGCCTCGCCGTCCAAACCAGGGTAATTGTACAGATATGTTTCAAATTCGGGATAAAAAACGGAATGGCTGGTATAGATCAGAACCGCGTCGCCTTCCTTGATGACTAGGCCTGCCTTTTGCAGGGCTTCTTCCAAATCTGGCTTGGTAATAAAAGCTCCCCCTTTGATGTGAGAAACATCCAGGCAAATCGCTTCCGTGTACAACTCATCTAAAGGATACTGTTCGATGCTCATGGCATTGGGGTCGGGGTCCACGTGGCACTGTGCATCCATATGGGTAGGACCGTGGTCGCTCATCAGAATGCCGCAAGTGGCCGAGGACCACTCGGTCCCCGGCCCATTAGAAATACTGGTTTCTTTATGATCTTTCACGCTATAGATGACGGTTCTCTGATGGGAAGGATAAACAGGCATCCCTTCAAAGATTTCCAAGCTTAAGTCAACCAGCTTCATAGCAATAAATCCTCCTAGCTTTTTAATATGTAAAATAGCTCAACCCGCTATTCCTAAAACAACCATGAGCAGCCAACTGAGAAGCGAGCCGAAGAGGAGAACGAAAACACCCCATCGAAACATCCTTCTGAATAGTTTCTGGGACATATCGAGGTCTTCGTACAAAGCCGCGTTTGACGCTACGAACAGGGCGCCGCTGTTGGATAAGGGGCTTGCGTCCACCATGATACCTGCAATGCAAATGGCAATAATCGAACCAGAGATAAGATCCGGCCTGTCTATTGAGCCGCAGAATTTGACAGCCAACGGAACCATAGCCATCATTACCGGGCCGGACATGGAAAAGAATGATATTAACCCCGTAAGTAAAATGAAAAGTAATATTGAAACGATTCCCAGGTTCAAGGACTGAATGCCGGTTACGATTAGCTCCATACCTCCGGATTTCTCCACGAGGCCGATCAGAGTCATTGAGCCGATGAGCAGGACGATGGAGTTCCATGGGATGACTTTGATGATGGCACCGTCCGTAATGCCCTCTTTTTTCGTAAAGATACAATTGATAAGGCCCAGAGCAACCCCAAGGATTCCCATGTTAAGGTCGAGCGTAAAGGCGTTGACGATTAATAAGCCGATACTTACAATGGTAATCCAGTTTGCTGTACTAAACTTGGTATCTCCGATTGCTTCCAGATCAATTGAAAATGAGCTCCCGTTGCTTTTTGCTTCTTTGATGAGTTTAAATCCGCCGAAGATCACAAAGGCAAGAAACACCATGATGAATTGAAATACAAGATTCCAGAGGGCTACCTTCATCGGACTGTTGATGCCCATATACCCCACGAGCGCGATAAGCCCCACGCCCATGTTGGAAATGGGTGAGAATTGGCCTGCGAAGATTCCGTGCAGGCTGCTTACGATTAATAGCACAGGATCCATCTTTGTTTTCTGCGCCATAGTAGCCGCCGGGGAGGATAACAAGCCGACTGCGGACATGCCAGGGGCGCCGACGCCGCTTAAAAAAAATCCGGTAAACGCGAAAGCAAAAGGCATCAAAATCCTGTTTCCCTTGACCAGCTTCAAGAGTTTATTACACAGCTTTTCGATGGTGCCGTTCTTCGTGGCGATGGCGAACAAAAACAATATGCCTACAATGAGAACGATAAATTCCTGGGGAATTGAAGCAATTAGCGTGTCCCCAGTACCGTCCCCGAGCAAAACACATGCGATATAACCGGTTACGATACTCAACAAACCAATGTTAATACTAAATATGGCGCCCAGAGAAAACGATACGACTAAGGCGACAATTGTTGCAACAGCAAACATTTCATAATCTCCTCTCAAAATTGTGATGTTTTTTACGAATTAGCTTGTCCCTGGCACTGCACAAGCTTCCAGCATGGGCAGTGTCAGAGTGCGTGCATGGGGAGTTTACAGCCAGCCTTCTGCCGCTGCTACCTTATGTTCCCTCTTGGTTTCACCAAGCCAGTTGAGGAAGACGTCTATCATAAGCTTTCGGTTGCCTATGTTACAGTGGTTTTCTCCTTTTTCTGCAGGTGTGATGATGCGCATGGTAAAGGAGCGTGCAGCTTTCATATATTCAATCTCGTCCAGGCATAGCGACAGCGACAGGAAGTGGTCATCCTGTCCAATGACCAATAAAAAGTCCTGGGTGATCTGGTCGGTAATCGGCGCAACACGGTACCCCTTTGTCGCTGCCATGTAATCGTAAGGGGTCTCCGCTCCCATAACCATCAGCCCCTGATTCAGGTACCAGGAATAGATGGGGCTTTTGTCCATCAATTGTTGTAAGAGCTTGTTTACTTCGTCTTTATTGCCCTGGTCCATCATCTGCTCAATTTTATCTTTGAATTCTTTGGGCATGCGCGCCAGCGTTGATTCGTATAGGTCTGTCTGTAAGCCGACAGAACAAACATACTTGATCCTGTGCTCCTTCGCGGCCGCAAGCCTGCAAAGGATTGAACCAAGAGAGATGCCCATGAGCGCGACGTCGTCAAGATTAAAGTAGTCTAGAATCGCGCCAACCGGCTTGTGCCACTCCGCCGTAAAGGGCATGCCTTGCCTGTAGATGCACTCACCCTGGCCAGGCCCCTCGAAAATGTATACACTGTAGCCGTTCCTGTACATGTGAAGAGCGATTTTCAGATGCTCTTCAAAATATGAGTCGTAACCACCGTGCAATACGACAACACCTTTGGGGGTTTCGTTGATGGCATACATCACCGGCAGGTACCCGTTTTCATATGGAACTTCCACACGCTGGACATGATAGTCCCTGATCATGTCAGCGTTTAGCTCATTCCATAGCTTCTTGAACTCTTCGTAACGTTCAGCCTTTCCCTGCTCGTGGGTCGTGAAAAACTCCGCCGCTCGCAGATAGGCAAGCGCTTTCTTGAGGTTTCCTTCCGATTTCGCCCTCTTTTCGGCTTCTTCCATAAGCGTGACATAGGACTTTATGTCTGTGACCTTGTCCGCCATGGCCATACATTCTTCCAGATCGCCGCCGTGTGCGACAGTGCGGTTGAATTGGAAGTTGAAGTTTGATTCCGTGTTAAAATTGTAAATGCCGACCGGAAAATCTAATTCTACCATGATTGTTGTACCTCTTTCTTTCAACGTAATAATATATTGCCGATTCACTTGACATCTTAAGCAACTTCCATGCCAACTGCTCATATCCCAAAATCCATCATAAAAATACGCCATTAATACCGCCTGCTTTGCTTTAAATTATCAAATATCTGACGATTGCATTTAATAACAAAAAATATTTTGAGCATCGTTTTCAGTATGTACATAAGTGACTTTTACACGATCTTATTTGCCCGCATCAAAATTCTGTTACAAATATCAACTTCATCGTTACTATTCGTAACAGTACCTAATGTCAGCTTACATGATCATTCCGAGATCATTTTTATGCCAAGTCTAAAACGGCCCCCTTACGAATATAAGTTTTAATTCGTAAGAGGGTCGTTTGAATTCATCTTTGCTTATTCCAGCTCCTTTAGCTTTCTCCAAATGTATGTCCTGCTGACACCAAGGTAGCTGGCAGCCCTGGTTCTGTTTCCGTCAAAAAGATCAACGGCTTCTTTCACGATTTGAGTTGTGGCATCATTCAAATTTTTGACTTTCGCTGGCAATTCACCTTTATATGCAAGGTCTCCATCTGCATCTAACAGCATATCGAATTCTCGCAGCAAGCCTCTTACCTGCTGCACATCCACCTTGTCTGAAAGATCATATACATATACTCTTTCAATGAAGTTTTGCAGTTGGCGCACATTTCCTCTCCATTTGTAGTTCATTAAGAATTCTATCGCTCCCGAATCTAATTCAATTGTCCGCTCCACTTCGAATCTTTCTTTATAAAGTTTGAGGAAATGTTTTATCAGATAAGGGATATCCTCCCTTCGATCATTTAGCGACGGGATGGTTAGGCTCATAACATTTAAGCGGTAAAATAGATCTTCCCTGAAATTGTTGTCTTTAATTTGTTCATACAAATTCTTATGGCTTGACGCGATAATCCTAACATCTACAGGCAGCATTTTGTCATCCCCGATTCTACGAATTTCACCTTCTTGTAAAACTCGTAAAAGCTTACTTTGAGAAGCCATAGGCATTTCCGCTATTTCATCAAGATAAAGAGTACCACCATGGGCTAGTTCAAAGAGCCCCGGCTTGCCACCCTTTTTCGCACCCGTAAAAGAGCCTTCGGTATAGCCAAACAATTCACTCTCTAAGAGTTGTTCGGGTAAAGTAGCGCAGTTAATTGCAAAAAACGGTTCATTTTTTCTAGTGCTTTCGTTGTGTATCGACTGCGCGAACAGTTCTTTGCCCGTACCAGTTTGTCCATAAATCAATACACTTGAGTTATACTTTCCAAACTGCTTCACGAGTTTTTTGCAGGCTCTGATACGATCACTTTCACCGATGATATCTTCCACAAAATACTTGGCACCCGGCACATTGCTGGTTAGCTCTCTTCTGATTTTCTTTTCCATCTGTATGACCTTGGTGATCTCTTTAAAGGTTACCGTTAGCCCTTTTATTTCGTCGCTGGTTAGTACAGGAATCACGTTGCACATTATTTTCGTGCCATTGTTGGCAGTGAGGATTTCTTCCGTGATGATCTCTCCCTCTGAGATAGCCTTTTGACAGAGTTTTTTCAGTTCACCGTCCTCTAAGCATTTTCCCTCATATACGCCGTTTTCTTCAAACCCCAGGAGCCTTTTTGCCATAGGATTCAGTATTTCCGCTTCCATATCCCTGTTGATATATACAATTCCTTCATATGCAAAATCCAGAATCGTCTTAATCTTGTTTCTTTCAAGCATCTCGTACTTTCTGATTTTGACGATTTTCATCGCCTCTTGAAATGCTTCATAAAGCGTGTTGTATCCCGACTCGATCAAAACGTTTTCAATGCCATACTCCTCGCAGAGCGTTACCGAAAAGTAACCGGCTATCACAATACCATCGCGATCTACCTGATTTAAAAGAATCTCTTTGCACTCCTCCAGTGAGGAATATGTTAAGATATTTAACTCGATATGAAAGATGCGATTCAATATTTCTACGAAATTAGAATCTGGTTTTGGACTTCCCTCAAGATCAAACAAGTAAACCTGCCTGATTTCATTACCGCTTGTTTTAACTTTATGTAGGGCCTCGATGATATCATACAAGGTCTCCCCCGCATAAATCACAGGAGTGTTCATCTTCTGACTAATCGCCCGGTACACGGTACCCCGCGCGATTATCGCGTCGTAACCTTCTTTTTCCACCTTATATGCGTAATCAATCGCTCTTTCAAAATATCCATCAATTGTAGAATCAGCGTAATAAAAATCCACTGTAGCTTCAGGGAAACCTGCAGCAATGCCTCTAATTTGTTCTTCGAATTTATGATAAGGCGATATTACTGCAATCTTCATATAAAAGCTCCTTTCTATAAATGCCTTTGGCCTCCGGAATTTGATCTTTTTCCTAATTATATTTCTTCAAAGTCAAATATGCAAACGAAAACGTTAAAAATCTTAACACCATCGTTACAGATTGCATCATTTTTCATTGTAATTAAGATTAGTGCCTCATAACTCCAGTTATCCGACCTTAGTTTTTCAATAATTTCCAAAGGATTCTCACGATTTTGATGGATGGTATGATTCTTGCTTTCTCTAAGAGAAAGATTGTAATCTAACAATTCATTACCAAATGGATTAGGAACAGAAAGGACAACAAACACATGAAAATAGCTGACATTAAAGCTTACCCGGTCTCTTTTAATTTGGCGAAACCTTTTTATAATTCCGTAGACAGATTTTATAAACGTTCTGTTACATTGGTTAAAGTGATTGCCGATGACGGAACTTACGGTTGGGGCGACGCTTATGGTCCTGCAGCAAGCGGCGCTGCCAAAATGATTGAGACCTATCTCAAAGAACGTTTAATAGGCCAGGACCCTTTTAGAGTAGAGTACCTTTGGCACGTGATGCAAAACAAGAAGGGATTTCCAATCGGCATCCTGGGCGGTGTTGATATTGCACTATGGGACTTAAAAGCCCGAAAACTCGAAGTACCTCTTTACGAACTCTTAGGAGGCAAATATTTTGACGAATTCACTCCTTATGCATCGGGTTTGCCTTACCGCGAAGATGCCCCTGATTCAATGGATGCCATGATTCAGGAAGTAGAAGCAATACTTCCTAACGGCTTTAAATCTCTTAAGATGAAAGTCGGCTTCGGAAAAGAGCAAGATACGGCAAGAATAGCAAAAGTCCGAGAAATGATTGGAAATGATATGAAACTGATGGTTGATGCAAATCAGGCTTATACCATATCAACTTGCCTCGAGATGCTTCCAGTATTTGAAAAGTACAATATTGCATGGCTGGAGGAACCACTTCCTTGGCAAAGTAATGATTCTTACAAGTTATTACGAGCCCGTACCAATATTCCGATTGCCGCAGGCGAATGGGAGATTACAATGCAAGGCTTCATCAATGCTGCCCAAAATCAGATTTGCGACATTATCCAGCCCGACCTACCTGCCGTAGGCGGCATAACCGCTATGAAGCGGATTGCTGCACTTGCCTTCGCAAATAACATTGCCTTGCAGCCCCATGCATTCGGAACCATTGTATCGTTACCGGCCGCACTGCAATTTATGGCCGCACAGCCAAGTTACCATAGCTGGGCAACATTTCCCGAAGGCGTAACAATTGAGTGGGACACCAACCCGAACAATACCGCAAACAAACTCATAAAAGAACCGTTACAGCTCAAAAATGGCGCAGTTAAGTTACCGGAAAAGCCCGGTATCGGTATTGAGATCAATGAAGATGCGCTCGGTGAATTCATAGAAACGTATTAGAAGTAACACAAAAGTAACTTCTGACAAAGGAAGAAATCCTTCTCAAGTTACTTTCATTGAAAATAGAAATGGCCTTTTGCTACATCAATATTATAAAAGGAGGTATGAATGAGTTACTATAACGAAGGTAAGTGGTGGGCAAGCCCCTTTAACGATTTGGAAGAGGTGCGTAAAATCATCGAAGTGGAGCCACAGGTAAAAATCCACGATGCAACACTGCGCGACGGAGAACAGACACCGGGAGTTGTGTTCGACATAGATGCAAAAATTCGCATTGCGGAGTTGCTTGATGAACTCGGCGTCGAACGCATTGAAGTGGGTATGCCGGCGGTTTCCCAAAGCGATTATCAGGCCGCAAAAGAGATTTCCAAACGCAATTTGAAGGCCGAGACCTTTGTATTTGCCAGGGCAACACGTCAGGATATTGATATGGCGGCTGAAGCGGGTGCAAAGGGAGTTATCATCGAAGTTCCGATCGGCTATCCGAAGCTGAAATATCAGTTCAACTGGACATGGGAAAAGGTTGCCGAAAAGAGCATCGATTGCATCAATTACGCTAAAAATCAGGGTTTAACTGCGGTCTTTTTTCCATACGACACAACCCGTGCCAGGGTTGAAGATTTGGAGCAATTAATCAATGCGCTGACGAAAGAGGCCGTTCCCCATTCCATCGGTGTAGTTGACACAATGGGTTGCGCCTTGCCCGAGACGATTCAATATTTGGTTCGCAAGATAAAGAAGCTAACCAATGGACTGCCGGTTGAGGTTCACACACACAACGATTTCGGAATGGCAGTTGCAACCGAGCTGGCCGGTATCGCAGCAGGAGCCAGCTGCGTACATAGTTGCATCAATGGTCTTGGCGAACGAACCGGCAATGCAGCACTGGAGCATCTGATGGTCAGTATGAAGATCCTGCTTGATATGCCTAACGATTATCATATTGAAAAACTCCCCTACATATGCGAGGAGGTTTCGAAGATTTCCGGTGTGCCTATTCCGCTTAACATGCCGGTTTCAGGTGTTCGAAATTATACGCGCGAGTCGGGTATCGGCGTGGATTTGGTTATGAAAGAACCACTGGCGATGTTTGCAACCGCCCCGGCGCTTTACGGCAAGACGGGAGACATCAAGATTGGCAAGAAGAGCGGCAAAGCATCCGTAGAATATTTTCTTGATAAGTTTCATCTGCAGGCCACCGACGAAGAAATCGGCGAGATTTTAAACCGCATTAAAGCCGAAGGGGCTGAAAAAAAGCGACTCTTGACCGATGATGAGTTCAAGGAAATTCACGCCCGTGCCGTGAAATAATTCCATATGACAGTACAGAATCGCCAATAAAAAAATACAGCGCAAGCCTATTCGTACAAAAACCAATAGTATTTCAAAAGAGGATTAGTCTTTTGAAATACTATTTTTAATTTCTAACATTTATTAAAATCAAACTATTTGCGAACCCACAATGAGAAGAATAATTTACAAGTTGCCTATTCCACCGTCACCGACTTTGCCAAATTCTTCGGCTTATCGATATCACAGCCTCTCAGCTTGGCGATGTTGTAGGCCAGAAGCTGGAGGGGTACGACGGAAAGCAGCGGAGCGATATCATCCATGCAGTCGGGGATGTAGATCACCCGGTTTGCCTGCTTCTCGATATCACGGTTTCCTTCTTTTGCAAGGCCGATGACGTATGCACCTCTGGCTTTGACTTCCTGTATATTGGAAAGCATCTTTTCAAAGAGGCGATCCTGGGTTGCCAGTGCAAGAACCAAGGTTCCCTGTTCGATGAGGGCGATGGTTCCGTGCTTCAGTTCACCTGCCGCAATGGCAAAGGAGTTGATATAGGAAATCTCCTTCAGCTTCAGCGAGCCTTCAAAGGATACGGCAGAATCCAACCCTCTTCCGATAAAGAAGACCTGTTCCAGCTTGTATTGCTCTTTTGCGATTTCCATCAAGGTTGTTTCGTCCGCCAGCATGTCACGCAGCTTATCCGGCACCTTCTGGAGTTCGTCGATATAACGGTGATAAAGATCCATATCAATCACGCCTTTGGTGTGACCCATATATAAAGCGATGAGATACATGCACATCAGCTGTGTGGTGTACGCTTTCGTGGAAGCCACTGCGATTTCCGGCCCAGCCCAGGTGTAGAACACATCGTCCGATTCTCTTGCAACGGAGCTTCCCACTACATTGACCACGGACAGAATACGGGCACCCTTGTTTTTTGCCTCACGGAGGGCCGCCAGCGTATCCAGCGTTTCCCCCGACTGGCTGATGGCGATAAAGAGTGTCTTATCGTCTACAAAGGGATCCCGATAACGGAATTCCGAGGCAACATCTACCTCTACCGGAATCTTTGCCAGCTTTTCAATGATATATTTTCCCACGAGACCGGCATGGTAAGCGGTACCGCAGGCCACGATATAAACCTTATTGAAGCCTTCCAGATCTTCTTTGGTCAGCGAGATACCGTCGAGCTTGACGATGCCGTTTTCGTCGAGTCTCCGATTCAGTGTTTCATGAATTCCCTTGGGCTGCTCATAGATCTCTTTCAGCATAAAGTGATCATAGCCTTCCTTTTCGGCGGCGTCTGCATCCCAGGTAACATGGAAGACGTCTCTCTTGACTTCTTTCCGATCCGCATTATAAATCTTGACATCGTTCTTTGTCAGAACCACTGTCTCGTTATTTTCTATGAGGTAGATCTTCCGCACATGCTTCAGTAGCGCAGGAATATCCGACGCGATAAAGTTGCAGCCTTCGCCAAGTCCGACAACCAGCGGGCTGTCTTTTCTTACTGCGATGAGTTTATCCGGCTCCTTGCTGCAGATTACGCCGATTCCATAAGCACCGCGCATCATATCGACGGCTTTGTTTACAGCATCCAGCAGGTTGCCGTCATAATAAAGTCCGATGAGATGGCCGATTACTTCTGAATCCGTTTCGGAAATGAAAGCAATGCCATGTTCCTTGATCAGCCATTCTCTGAGTTCCACATAGTTTTCAATAATTCCGTTGTGGACGATGGCGATGGAATGGTCGGTATTGCTATGGGGATGGGCATTGACATCAGAAGGTGCGCCGTGGGTAGCCCATCTGGTATGCCCGATACCGATTGTGCTGGTGAAGTGTTCCCGCTCAATGGCAGCTTCCAAGTTCGCAATTCTCCCCTTGAATTTGCGGACCTCTATTTTTCCCTCCTTGTAAAGGGCGATTCCTGAGGAGTCATATCCTCTGTATTCTAATTTTTTTAAGCCTTCAATGATAATATCACTTGCATTGCCGTCTCCGATATAGCCGACGATTCCGCACATAATCGTTCCCCCTTATCCAAATCTTTTGGTGAGCAGAGATGCTAAATTCTCTGCCAGCTTCGTAATCTGTTCAATATCTTTTCCTTCAATCATAACTCTTACCAGCGGCTCTGTTCCGGAAGGACGGATGAGGACGCGGCCTTCTCCGGCCATCATGCTTTCCAATCGTTCGATTTCAGCGCTGATCTCAGGATCTGACAGATACTTCTTCTTATTTTCATTCTTAATCCTAGCATTTTTGAGCACCTGAGGATAGATCGTAACCTCATCCGCAAGAATCGATGGCTTGATGCCCGATTCTCTTACTGCTTTCAGCAGCTGGAGCGCCGATAAAATTCCGTCTCCTGTTGTGGTGTGATTTAAGAATATGATATGGCCGGACTGCTCGCCACCAATCACACACCCTGTTTTCAGCATACTTTCCAGGACGTAGCGGTCGCCCACCTGAGTGGTTTCCACATTACAGCCAATCTTAGTAAGCGCTCTGTGAAAACCGATGTTGCTCATTACCGTTGCCGTCACTTTATCTCCCGGCAAGGCTTCGTTATGCTTCAGCATTTTCGCGCAGATATAGATCATTTTGTCGCCATCAATCAGGCGTCCAAGCTCATCCACAGCAATCAGGCGGTCGGCATCGCCGTCAAAGGCCAGACCCATGTCCGCCTGGCTTGAGACCACCAGCTTCTGCAGCTCCTCCGGGTGGGTGGAACCGCAACGTTCATTAATATTGACCCCGTCAGGCTGGTTATGAATGGCAGTGACCTCTGCCCCTAGCTCACGGAATACCTTCTCGGCTACCTTATAGGATGCTCCGTTGGCACAGTCGATCACAAGCTTCATTCCGGAAAGATCCATATCTGCTGTTTTCTTTAAAAACTCAGCATAAAGGGCAATGGCATCTTCTTCTGCTTCCAGACACCGCCCCAGACGGTCCCCCGTGATATGACTGTTTACATCAATATTTCTAAGGATGATATCTTCTATTTCATCTTCAATATCATCATCCAGTTTAAAGCCTTCTCCGTTAAAAAACTTAATCCCGTTATATTCAAAGGGATTGTGGGAAGCGGATATGACCACGCCGGCGTCTGCCTGATAGTATTTCACAAGATACGCTACGGCCGGGGTAGGCAATACCCCTGCTTTGATTACATTTCCTCCCATTGCCAGGATGCCTGCGCTGATTGCGTCTTCAAGCATATCCCCTGAAATTCTGGTATCCTTTGCGATAAGAACCACCGGTCTTTGTTGATCCTTGCTGAGCACATAAGCTCCTGCTTTTCCAAGGTTAAACGCCAGCTCCGGAGTAAGCTCCGAATTCGCTACTCCTCTGACTCCGTCAGTTCCAAAAAGTCTGCCCATAAAATCTCCTTATCGTTTTACTACTTCTTATTTTCTTTTATCTTACTGTTTTTTTGCTTCTGCTGTTTCTTCCTGCTTGCTGTATCAGTTCACGATCAGCATGCACTTGCAGCACAATCTATTGCATCATGTTTCTTGTTATCAAAATATTCCGTGTCTATTCTGCTTCATTCAGCGTAATATGCACTTCCTCTGGGTCCACTGTGATATAGCCCAGTTCCTTCTCATACCGAAGCTGAACCTTTGCGGCAGCCGATATTAAGGACTCTGCATCCAGCACAAGATAAGGTACGAGATCTGATTTCACCAGCCCCGCGATCACAGCTTCACTGCCGGATACGGTTACCTTTATCTCCGGGGTCGTAATGGAAATATTATTTGCCCCTTCAATACCCTCCATAAGGATTTCATCTGAGGTGTACGTGAATTCTTTGATTGCAGCCGCTTTAATCGTAATGCCAACACCCATATGCTCATAACCATTTGCAAATTCCACACCTTCAGGCAAATCAATGTCAAGAGGCAGCTTTGAAGTGCTGGCAACCGAACTGATATCGATCGATGCCGCCGTTAGACTTGCTATATTTGCAAGATCAGAAGCTGATCCTTTGATTTTTAACGTTGAAGGCACATCGATGTTCGTAACTTCATAGATCGGTGCTACTTGCCCTGTAATTTCTACACTTAGCGGAACTGATATAACATTGCTCAGTTTTGCGGAGACATCGATGAAAGGAGAGGATAATCTGACATTTGAAACCACATCCCCCTCGCTGTTTACCGCCACCGCTCTGGTCTGTACGGTAACACCATCAGCAGTCAGCTTGGACGTATTCACATCAGCCTGTATATGAGATACCGCTCCTACCTCTGATTTTGCACCGGAAACGAGGATTTCCTCGGGCGAACTCGTGACTTGACCCGCTTCGATTCCATTTTCAAACTGCCCTATAAAATTGACCTGAATGGGTTTTGCAACTTCTACCCGCTCTTCGATCACAACGTTGATCTTAATGGGCTTGATATCCAGTATGGTCACCCCTTCAGGTGCAGTAACCGTTACCGGAATGTAGTTTTTCCCCATGCTGTAGCCAAACAGGTCGGCGTTGGCAATAAGATCAGCCGCACTGATGCTGGACAGCTCCGACTTTTTGGCCTGAACCTTCACATCAACTGTATATTCAGCCTCGCCTGAAAGAGCGAGTCCTCTGGCAGTAAGACTTTCTTCATTGAGCAGCTGCACCGTAACATCAGAGATGGTCTTAGACTGCATTGGGTTCTCTGTCTGTATTACATAAACCCAGAGAGCAAGTGCAAGTACTACCGATATAATTTTGTAAAAGGTGTTATTATTCAGCATTCCTGCGCCTCCTGATTTTGTCGATAAAAGGGACTTTAACCTTTTCCGCCGGAATCTGAGTTAAATATATATTCAGAAGCGTTTTCTCCACTGTTTTAATATCCAAAAATCTGGAAAGCTTGCCGTCTACAGC
This sequence comes from Bacillota bacterium, assembly GCA_029266295.1. Classification (GTDB taxonomy): domain Bacteria; phylum Bacillota; class Clostridia; order Peptostreptococcales; family Anaerovoracaceae; genus Anoxybacterium. The sequence goes on from JAQSXD010000009.1 coordinate 18,951, forward strand.
GATTGAAATAATTCCCGTTTCTTCTGAGACGATAATGGAGATTGCATCAGAGTTTTCGGTAATACCGATGCCGGCTCTGTGTCTGGTGCCCAAATCTTTGCTGAGGGTTTTGCTTTGGGTGAGCGGCAGGACACATCCCGCAGCCAGAACCCGGTCTCCCCTGACGATCACCGCACCATCATGAAGCGGGGCCCCCTCGTAAAAGAGGTTTCCCAGCAGTTCCGTAGAAATCTCTGCATTGACCTTCGTTCCTGTTTCTGCAATATCATTCAACGTGGTTTCCCGTTCCATGATAATCAACGCACCGATTTTATTGGTCGAAAAATAATCCACTGCTTTTATAATGGCAGCGGTTAAGACCTTTACTCTTTCCTTATCCATTTGTGCAAACTGTGGGGTGATGAATTTGCTGCGGCCCACATACTCCAAAGCGCGTCTGAGCTCGGGCTGGAACACAATAACAAGTGCGATAACACCCAATTGCAGCGTATTTCGTAGAATCCAATTCAATGTATAGAAATTAAATTGTTCAGACAAAATTGTGATCAGAACCAAAACCAGCAGCCCTCTCACAAGCTGCAGCGCCCTAGTCTCCCTGATAAATCCCAAAACTTTATAGATCACAAAAGCTACGATGGCGACGTCAATGACGTCCGTGACCCCTACGCCGGAAATAATACTGTTAAATATTTCTGACATACCTCTCTACTCCCTTAATCATACTAGCTTTTATTCTATCGAATAAAGTGCGAAAATTCAATAGGTTTTCAATATAATTCGAAAAAGAGTCGCTGACAAAATCAGAGATTTTACGCCATGGAATTGACGAAAACAACTTCCTTACCAGCACATCAGCCGGAAAATAGCAAATGGGGAACAAAAAGAGGCGGTTTACAACCGCCTCTGTATCTTATTCCAATATTAATATATGGTCTCCAGCAAGCCGTAATTGTTATCCTTTCTCTTGTAGACGACATTTACCGCATCGGATTCCATGTTGAGGAAAACAAAGAAGCTATGTTCCAGAAGCTCCATCTGCATAATCGCCTCGTCAACAGACATCGGCATCAAATCAAACTTCTTTTTTCTCACAACCTGCATTTCTTCCAGTTCTTCTCCTGCGATTTCTGGCAGATCTACCAGAAGCAGTTCTTTATGATCCTTGTGCTTCCTCTGAAGCTTTGTCTTGAATCTGGACATTTGAGATGACAGTTTTTCAGTAACTCTGTCTATACCGTTATAAATATCATTTGTGGTTTCTTCCGCCCTAAAGATCGTACCCTTAGCATTGATCGTTGCCTCTATCTTCTGCCTCCCTTTCTCCGTTGTCAGAGTAACATTGGCTACAATGTCATTGGAGAAGTACTTACCAAGTCGATCCAATTTGGATTCGATGGTTTGTTTCAGATGGTCACTGGCATTCATGTTTTTGCTTGTAATGATAACTTTCATTTAGTGCACCCCCTAGCTTTCGATTAAGGTAATCGTATTAGTATTGTATACTACAAAACCCATGCCATTCCTTTTTTTCATCGGCAAATAAATATACAGCTTACATTCATCGACAATGTTTTTGATAATATGACAAAAACTTTCAGAACGAACAAATTTTCAGCGTTTAATAAATTATACCACCGGCCTGTTGATATTGTGGATAAGTCTGTGCATAATTGAAATACTAAGGTTTTTGCAGTGGATATTTTTTTAATTCAGATTATACATTCATATGCATTCACAAATCAACTCAGGCTACCCCTCCACCATTTTTCAACGTTTTAACCGTTGTATAATTATTCAGACCCTTTCCTTTCTCTTCTATTTTCGCTTTTTTGTTCTTCTGTAACAGCACTTGACAAGCGATCAATGAGATTGTCGAAATTTGATACTGGTTTTGCAGTATTACAGATTAGATATTGGAACCGCCTAGCTGACCTGATCTTTGCCCCCACACCCGCCTTTTGGTATTTTACCAAAGGACTTACATCTAAGCTACGCCATGATCACTGCCGCCTTGCGGTCCAGCTTACGTGGGTCCTTTTGCCCGTAACTGGCCTGGACTTTCAACCACAGACCTAAGCGGTTCTAATATTTAATCTGTATATACCCGGTTCTGCTTGTCTTACTCAATATTATATGTCGAAAATTGCAATTTCGTCAACGCCAATCAGGTACAGATTTTATACCGGCCTTATTTATCCGCGAACACCATCGTCTGTTTCGCTAATCAGGTTTGCCCCTGCCGCAAAGACAAAGACAAAAACCTCGGAAGCATCTGCCCGCAGCAGTGCGTCCGTACAGGCATCCGCAGTACTCCCCGTGGTAAAGATATCGTCCACCAAAAGCACCTTCTTCCCTCTCAAAAGGTCATTCTTTCGCGAGGAAACAACGAAGGCTTCCTGAACATTTCTGCTTCTTTCCTCAGCCCCTAAACGGTTCATGGCTTCCGTATCGGAACTTCGCAGGAGCAAATTCCTGCAGTACGGCTTTTCCAGCAGCCGAGCAAGTTCCTTGGCAAGCACCGCTGCTTGATTATATCCCCGCACCTTTTCTTTCCGCTTGTGCATCGGTACCGGAAGAATCAAATCCAATTCAAGGGTCTCCGAAAGAATCCGGTCTCTCATAAGTTCCGCCAGCTTTCTTCCCAGATATGCTTTATCCTTGTACTTGAAACGATGCAGAATATCTCTTTCTGCTGCACCGTATTCTGCGCAGGCAAAACCCTTCGTAAAGAGATGGCCCCCATCCCTGCAGTTGGTGCAGAGATCTGGAAGGTAATCGTCTTGAAGGCGCTTGCCGCAGCAGCTGCAAGTCCGTCCATTGGCCCATTTCATGGACCGGACGCAAACATCACACAGGGAATAAGGTCTGCTGTCGTCTATAATATTCCCACAACAGATGCAATATATGTTAGAAGGATAAATCAAATCAAAAAACCCCTCCGCCAAAGACGGGAAAATCCCTTTCATAACGCAAATCTCCATTACATTCCTCGAATCTCCAGTGGCACGTCACAGGCCGGTTCCCGTAGGAAACCGTCCGAGCGAAGCGAGTGTGTTTCCGAGGGAAGCGACCTGAGGCGTGCTTTTGCTGCATTAGAGGAATGCCTTAAGACGCACAGCCAAGCCGGAATAGCGATCGGTAATCCTGTTATTGTCAACCATTGCATGCATTTTATTCTCTGAGCCTACGATGATCACTGCTCGTTTACCCCTTGTCACTGCAGTGTACAGCAGATTTCTGGTGGCGAGCATCGGCGGGAACCAGGATACAGGCATGATGACAATGGGAAATTCGCTTCCCTGGCTCTTATGCACCGTTACGGCATAGGCAAGTTCGATTTCATCCAGCTGAGAGAAGTCATACCGCACGTAACGGTTGTCATCAAATACAATGGTGATTTCGTTGAATTCTCTGTCGATGGTCTGGATATAACCCACATCCCCGTTGAAAACTCCCTGACCTTCTGTAAAATCTTCAAGTCGTTTCCATTCCATCTGATAGTTGTTCTTGATCTGCATCACCTTATCCCCCTCCCGGAAGATCCTCTCGCCGAAGACTTTTTCTTCCTGCCCTTCGGCAGGAGGATTCAGTACGTTCTGCAGTTCCTTGTTGAGGTTGATGCTGCCAAGAAGGCCTTTGCGCACCGGCGTGAGCACCTGCATATCCTTGACCGCATCGCAGCCCTTATAATACTCCGGCAGTCGCTTGACACAAAGTGATTTAATGGTTTCCAGCATCTCTTTTTCGCTCTTCTGCCTGAGAAGGAAGAAATCCTTATCCTTTTCATTACAGTCCGGATATTCTCCCTGGTTGATTTTATGAGCATTGACAACAATAAGACTCTCCTTGGCCTGACGGAAAATCTCTGTCAGCTTTACTGCGTAAATGACCTCACTATCGATCATGTCCCTCAGTACATTACCCGCTCCTACAGAAGGAAGCTGATCCGCATCGCCCACGACGATCAACCGCGTTCCCGGCTTAATGGCGCTCAGAAGCCCATTCATAAGAAGGATATCGATCATGGAGGCTTCATCGATAATAATTGCGTCGTACTCCAGCTGATCCTCACTGTTTTTCCCAAACCGCATGGTATCTTCACCCTCGGAATAGTAGTATTCTAAAAGACGATGGATGGTGGATGCTTCATAGCCGGAAGTTTCCGTAATCCGCTTGGCAGCACGGCCTGTCGGCGCAGCGATGGCCGTTGCAAAACCGCTGTGTTCCAGGATTTTCATAATGGTATTGATGATGGTGGTCTTTCCCGTACCGGGTCCTCCGGTAATGACAGAAACGCCGTTTTTAAGAGACGCTTTTACCGCATATTTCTGGTTTTCGGAAAGCAGAATACCGGTCTCCCGCTCTGTGGCAGCGATGAGCTCATCCACATCAGAGCTGACAAGTTTCAGATCGGAGCGGCTCAGCGAGAGCAAAATTTTGCAGACATTTTGCTCTGCAATATAATAGGGCATGGAAAATATCACAGCCCTTCCTTCCAGGTTTTCAATATGTAACTCCCCTTCAAAGGCTAGCTGGACAAGCTTTTCGTGTACCTGATCGGTTCCCACCTCAAGAAGTTCCGCTGTGTTCTCGCAAAACAGTTTTTGTGGGACATAGGTATGGCCTTCGTTGACATACAGCCACAGCGCATATTTGATTCCGCTTTCAATCCGGTATTCGGAATTTTTATCAATCCCCATTTTCTCTGCGATTTTATCGGCCTTTTTGAAACCGATTCCAAAGATGTCATCCACCAGTTGGTATGGGTTTTCTGTCACCGCTTGAATGGTATCCGGTCCGTACACCTTGTAAAGCTTCATGGCATAGGGTGGAGCAATGCCAAACTGCTGAAAAAAGAGTGTAATCTCAGCAAACTCCTTATGCGCTAAAAATGCCTCAGAAACAGCCGCCGCCTTCTTTTCACCGATGCCTTCCACTTCCGTCAGCCTGTGGGGCTCTTTTTCTATAATATCAAAGGTTTCTCCCCCAAACCTGCGTACAATGGCAGCCGCAGTTTTCTTGCCGATACCTTTCAGCAGCCCTGACGAAAGAAAGCCCTCGATCCCTTCCTGGGAACTGGGCATTTCCTCCTGATATTCCGTGAAACTAAACTGATCCCCGTAGGTGGGGTGGGTTTTCCAAGTCCCCCGAAAACGGAAGGAGCGGCCACGATCCACCCCAGGCAAATACCCCACAGCAGTGAATTGCTCTTCATCGTTTTCAATCACCGCAATGGTATAATAATTCTCTTTATTATGATAGATGACCTCTGCAATAGATCCTTGTAATTCGATCATTTTTAACCTTTCAAACGAGTGCTCTGCATTGCAAGCTGCATCAACCGATCCCTTCGGTTTTCTTCCGGGTTTTTGTGAACCCAGTCCAGCAGCATCTGAAGCATCTCGCCCAATTCTGCCCCTTGGGCAGCACCGACACACAAAAGATCCCTCCCGCTTACCGCAAGGTCAGAAAGAAAGACCGGTTCCTTGTTTTCCGTTATTTGCCGCAGCAGTTCTGCTCTTGTTTCTTCTCTTTCCCGGCGAAGGCCAAACGCCTTGCACTGCTGACCAGAAACCAGATCAAGATACTCGTAGCGATCCGTTCCCAATTGACAGATCAG
>JAQSXD010000300.1 GCA_029266295.1 Bacillota bacterium
ATTGCGATGAGGTTTTGATGGAGATGGAAATCAAATAAAAGCGGAGACCTCCGAAAGACGGCTTTAGGCTGCCTTTTCGAAGGTCTCTTTTTCCCGTAATTCGAAGGTCTTTTTTCCCGTTATTTGATATACTCAATATTGACCTTAGAGACTGTTAAATCCCGCTCTTTCAGCGGCTGGGCAGTTGCTCCCAGCGCAATGGCTGAGGCAGGAATAAAATCAGCTGGGATTTTCATATCCTGCTTTAGCTCCGGGTCTGCCCCAAGAGCCATGATGGATCCCATGAGATATACGCTTCCCAGTCCAAGATCCGTGGCAGCCAGCGCCATATTTTCGATCATACAAGCCGCATTGCAGAATCCCACCATCCTCCGGTCAATGCCAGTATCCCTAGCCGACGCAATGATTACCGTGGGCGCACCATATAAGGGGTGCATCTCAGGATTCCCGTAAAATTTCGCCCCTGCAGCATCCAGCTTTTCAAGCAGATCCTTTTTCTGTACGACAGTCAGCATCATATCTTCAAATTTGCCCATCCCTACAGGGGACGCATTTGCCGCCTCCAAAACGGCTTTGAGCTCTGATTCGCTCAGCTGTTCTCCCGTGTATTCCCTGCATGATTGCCTCATGGCAATGGTCTTCATTGTTTCCATAAATCATCCTCCTTCTTTTGTTTCACTCCCGATTCGTTAATCAGGATCATATGCCGTATCCTCCCGTGTTCGTGATGCCTCACGGAATGAATCAGCGTTTTCCTATAATTTATATCCTTATAATGGATAAGCCAAACCGTTTTTATTTAACGGTTTTCATTACCGGTATATCGCACCGGTGAAGTACACCCTTTGAAAGCCAAAAGCATCCCATTCCTGCTCCCCATTCCCACAGAGCTAGAACTGTCAGTCCCAGCAAGACACCTATGCCCTCGACCATGGTCCCGATCACAATTGCCGCGGCCAAACCAGGCAGCATAATCAAAAACACTGCTATCATGTAGAGAAAAACCATCAGCCCATTGCTGATATCCGCTCCGGTCCACCGCAGAGACAAATAATTGATTCCCAGCAGCAGAAACGAGAACAGAACATAAACCGCTGCGGACGCCAGCGTCATAACGAAAGATGCCTTTAGGATCAGTCCTGCAGCAAGAAAAATCACAATACTCTCCGTCAATACCTTAAATGCGATTTCGAAATTGCTCCACAGAATCTTTCGAAAGGAGCTCTCTGGAATCAGATAGATGTAGTGCATGTAAAGCTCTTTCAGCCCACGTCCTGTACCGATTAAGAAAACCTGCAGCCACATCAACGTCTGAAGCAGTACCAAGATCCCGTTGCCTCCGCTTTTGCGAACGAATAGTGACATCAGGATTGCACCGCACACCGTAAAAATGGAGGACATTCCCCAGAACCCAAGGGTGCCTGCCCGAAATGCTTCCCTCCAATGCTTATAAAAGATTGTGTTTGCGCCAAGTCCCCCAATGCCCATTCCTGCAATTTTTACCTTTTTCCCAGAACGCGCTTCTGCATTGATTTGACCTTCTGACAGCCCCCGCTTTTTCTCAAAGGTGGTCTCCGTTGCAACCAGGACGTCCTCATAATAGTCCGGATTGCTGAAAGCAATGTATAGAATCAGGAGCGCTCCCGTGATTAAGATGAGACCGAAAAACATCAGCCCGGTACCAGTATTCCCCGAAATGATCGAAACAACTCCCTCTGCCGCCCAGCCCACCACTGGCGTCCATGATGCAACCGGTGCCTTTAATGTATTTTCCGCCGCCAAGAGGGGATCTCCTGTTCTGACAAGCGCTACCGCCAGAGAAACAGCCAACGGCAATAATACAATAGAAGTAAGAATGCGAACCTTTCGTTTCCGCTTGGGCTTGCCGTTAGACAGGCTGTAAATTAAGAGCGAGACAATTTGAAGCAGGCTGACGGCCAGAACAAATGCAAGCAGCACAAGAAACACTGCCCAGAAACCAACGCCAAAATTGGAACTTAATGAGTTGCTCTGAAACAAGATAAAAAATCCCGCCAACAACGCCATTTTTGCCATTCGCAGAATTCCATACATCAAGATCTTACGGGAACTGACGGGAGATACAAACAGCAGATTCACATCGTTCATATCAAATATGACGTCACCGTTGGAAAGCCCCTTCTGTACTGAGATCACTGCAAAGATGAGAAGCAGCAGCATCAAAGCTCCCTTGAGCCACACAATATCTGCGATAGCGTCCCCACTCTTTTGGGTGAACAGCGTCAAAACGAACAGGCCGATCAAAAGCGAGACCAAAAACAGCCAGAGAACGAGTTTTGCAGGCTTTCTCAGGAGTTCAAGAAAACTGTTTATTCCACTTCGCACCAAAAGAAAAATCAGGCTGTTCACAGTATCGCCCCCTTCTCTTTTCCTTCGGTGATGGAGAAGTAAAGATCGGCAAGACTCTGATCTGCCCCAATATCCGCACGCCTGCAGACACGTTCTATCCGCCCACTGACCATGATGTAGGTCACATCCCAGTTTTCTTCCATGCTCTCGATCATATGGGTACTGACAAGGAGGGCGCAGCCGCTGTCTCTAAGCTCAGCGATTACCCCTTTCAACTCCCTGATTCCATGGGGGTCAAGACCCACAAGTGGCTCATCAAAGATAACAGCCTGCGGCTGAGGAAGCAGCGCACAGCAAACGCTCACCTTCTGCTGCATTCCTTTGGAAAGCTCCTTGCCGAGCTTTTTCTTTTTATCATCAAGCTCGAATCTGGCAAGCAGTTCCTCTGCTCTTTTCTCCCAGTGGTCAAGCCGGTAAGCCTTTGCGATAAATTCCAGGTGCTCAGCAACAGTCAACATCGGATAGAGGACCGGAAATTCGGGAACATAGCCCAAAAGGCGTTTTGCTTCCACCGTATGGTTCGCATGTCTTCCAATCTTAATTTCCCCTTGAAAACGCAGCAGCCCGCAAACAGACTTGATCAGCGTTGATTTCCCTGCGCCGTTGGGCCCCAGAAGTATGGCCAACTCCCCCTTGTCCACCGATAGTGTAAGACTATCATTGGCCGTAAATTTACCGTATTTTTTCGTCATATCAAGTACATCAATCATAAGCTTTCCCCCTGATTCCCTTCTGAATTTTTTCTATTTTTTTAAGTAGTATACCCCGCTCACGCGGTTACGATTTCATCTATTATACACCACTGAGCGCGAGAATTCCATATCATGGCAATATTGAACTTTTGACACTTCCATGCTACACTCATCTCATACGATAAAAAAGTGGCTGACGCCACTTCTTTCTAAAAATGATATAGGCAGGCTTAAAAAAGGAGCTTCCCATGAACATAAGGCCCACGTTGGATCAATGGATCCGTAATAAAATAAATGGTTCAGAACCCCTGGGTTCGGGGGAAATACAGGCTTATCAGCTGAAAATGATCAATAAGACACTGGAGCATGCCTGCAGAAACAGCCTTCATTACCGCATTCGAATTGGTGATCGTCAGCTGTCATCGCTGGATCAAATGAACGAACTGCCCTTTACGATGCCCGGCGATCTGCAGGCTGACCCCTACAGCATGCTTTGTGTCCATCCCAACGAGATCGCACGAATTGTCACTTTAAATACCAGCGGGAGCACCGGCCCGTCCAAGCGAGTCTTTTTTACGGAAGATGACCTTGAGCTATGCCGAGATTTTTTCCACTATGGAATGCAGTGTCTCGTAAATGAAACAGACACCGTCGGCATCCTCTTCCCTCACGAAACACCCGCATCTGTAGGAGACCAACTGATCAAAGGCTTAGCACGTTTTGGGTGCGCTGCCATACCCCTCTATTCGCTGTCCCTTGAAGACATTGTTTTAGGGATCCAAAAGCATCAAATTACTTCCCTAGCCGGAATGCCGTGTCAGGTAGCTCTTCTGGCAGAACAGTTCCCCCAATGCTCTTCCGTGAAAACTGTACTGCTCAGTGCGGATTTTGTCTCAGACAAGGTAAGGCAAACCATTATGCAAGCATGGGCAGCAGAAGTATTTGAACACTACGGAATGACCGAAATGGGCCTGGGTTGCGGGGTAAGCTGCGAGCATCAGCAAGGATACCATGTACGGGAAGCTGACCTCTATCTGGAAATTGTCGATCCAAGATCCGGGCAGGCTTTGCCTGACGGTGAATGGGGTGAAATCGTATTTACCTCCCTCACCAGAGTCGGCATGCCTTTTATCCGCTACCGCACCGGGGACATCAGCCGCTGGAAAACTGAGCAGTGCCCTTGCGGGAGCACGCTAAGGCTGCTGGACTATATCAAGGACAGAAACGTAAAAAAAGGCCAGAGATTCTGACCTTTTTTAATAATCGATCTATTATTTTATATTATTTGCCCAGCGCTTCCTCGTCAGCTACAACGATCAAGCGGGGATGCATCTGGAGCACCGATCCCGGAACTTCAGGCGTTACCGGACCATAGAGAACTTTTTGAAGGATATCTGCTTTCTTTGCTCCGCTGGCACAAAGTACAATGGCTTTTGCCTGCATGATTGCTTTGATTCCCATGGTGATGGCCCTCTTTGGTACGTCTTCTCTAGTGGCAAAATACCGGGAGTTCGCCTCAATGGTTCCCTCTTTGAGGTTGATGCAATGGGTCATCTGTTCAAATGCCTCGTCTGGTTCATTGAAACCGATATGTCCATTTTCTCCAATCCCCAGCAGCTGCATGTCAATCCCGCCCAGCTTTTCAATCAGCCTGTCATATCTGGCACATTCCTCATCTATGTTGTCCGCCATACCGTTTGGCAGATGGCAGTTTTTCTCTTTCACATTAATATGCCTGAACAAATGGCGGTTCATAAAATAGCGGTAGCTCTGTTCATTGGTTCCGTCAAGTCCTACATACTCGTCCAGATTAATCGTCGAAGCAGAAGAGAAATCAATATCCCCCTTTCGATACCACTCCACAAGCTGCTCATAGATGCCTTCCGCTGTACCGCCTGTAGCAAGTCCCAATACACTGTTTTCCTTTAGAATCACCTGTGCCGATAAAAAATTGGCGGCCTTGCGGCTCATGTCCTTATAGTCTTTTGCTCTTATTAATTTCACTTTCTTTCCCCCATTTTTATTGCTGTTTCTTATCATTGACTATGAATGGTTTCTGATACACTTCCCGCTGATGCTTCCTCCAGAATTTCTTCAATCCAACGTTCCACAAGCAGCAGAACGCAGCCCATCATGGCATAATGGTTTTTTTCCTTCGGAAGTGTCACTCTGACATGATTCCCAATAGGAGCCGATCCCAATCGTTCAC